>NZ_JTLA01000015.1:0-133084 GCF_000799055.1 Ensifer sp. ZNC0028 | reverse complement strand
CGCTGACGCAGACCTATGACGTCACCGTCGACGACGGCAAGGGCGGCAAGGCGACCCAGACCGTGACGATCACGATCACCGGCACCAACGACGCTCCGGTAATCACCTCGGTCGCACAAGGCGGTGCGGTGACCGAGATCGCCGACGGGGCGACAGGCGAGAATACGGCCACGCACACGCTGGGCGGCGCGGTAACTTTTGCCGATGTCGATACGCTGGACACGCACAACGCCAGCTTCACGGCGCAGGGCAACGGCTATCTAGGCACTTTCTCGCTCGGCTCGCTGAACCAGTCGAACGACTCGGTCGGCTGGAGTTTCAATGTCGCTGACAGCGTGCTGGACTCGCTGAATGCCGGCGAGACGCTGACGCAGAAGTACGATGTGACGATCGCTGACGGCCATGGTGGCACGGCGATACAGACGGTAACGATCACGATCACTGGCACTGATGATGGCGTCAGCGTCAACGGGCTGTCGTCCAGCGCCGAAGAGACGGTTTACGAGAAAAATCTCTCGGATGGCTCTTCGCCGAATGTGGCTGCACTCACGCAGACCGGCAGCTTCTCCGTGACGACGCCCGACGGGCTCGCCGGCCTGAAGATAAATGGAACTGCGGTCGTGACGGGGGGCGCCTACGCCGTGGGCTCTACGGTAGACACGGCACTCGGACTTCTGACGATCACCGGCTACACGCCGACGACGGTCAATGGCACGGTGACGGGCGCAACCTTCACCTATAGCTATCTGCTACAGGACAACAGCTTGGGACATACTGCGGCTGGAGCCGACAGCGGGGTCTTCGATAACTTCGTCGTCGCGGTGACCGATGAAGATGGCTCGACGAGCAATGCCACGCTCAACATCCGGATCGTCGACGATGTCCCGACCATCCAATCCATCAGCAGTGCCTACATGGGCAACGGTACCGGCGCGCTGGAAGGCGTCATCAATGCGACGCCAGGCGCCGACGGCATCAAAATCTACAAGATCGACAGCGTCGGTGGGCTGCCGGCCGGCTGGACCACGACAGGAACGGGCACCGGACAGGTGCTGGTCAAGGACAGCCTTGGCGCCAGCATCTTCCGCCTGACGACCAATCCCGACGGCACCTATCAGCTGGAGCAATTGAAGGATCGCCCCGGGGAGGAAAAGACCGTCGACGGCAACAGCGAGATTTCCAATAAACCGCAGGAAGAATATGACTTCGGCTTTGCGGAATTCGAGGCACTCGCAAGGTCCGGAGGCTCCGATCCGAAGTTCAATGCCTATTCCGTCAAAGACGGAAACGAGTTTGGCATCGGCAACACCTCATTCACGGCCAACGAGAAATTCAGCATCACTCTGGAAGCCGACGTCACATCGTTTACACTTCAGCTCGGAAAGGTTCAGAGCGCCGGAACCATTGAGATCAAGGTCAGGGACGGCAACGGTGCGCTGATTACCCTTCCCGATCCCATAACCGTGGCCAAGGGCCAGGAAAGTATAACGATAACCTCAAGCGTGCTTGGCAAGTTCGACTATATCGAGCTCGTCGGCAAGGGTGACATCGATCTCGCCTTCAAGCCGGTGTTCAGCTACGTCGAGTCGGCCACCAAGTCGGATTTGACACTCACCTTTGGAATTACCGGGCAAGACAAGGATGGGGATCTGTCGAACTCCTCAACGCTCACCTTTGTGTCGGATGGCTCTGGCAGCATCACGGGGAGCGCGGGCAACGATGTCATCCATGGCGGTGCCGGCGATGACAAGCTTTATGGCCTGGCAGGCAACGACATCATCTATGCAAGCCCCGGCGACGACGACATCGATGGCGGTGCAGGCACCGACCTGCTCAATTTCTCCGACGCGACGGGACCCGTCACGTTTACCCTGGTGCAAAGCAGTGGAGAGACCGACGCAGATCTGTCCAGTGTCGGTCTGGGCGAAGAAGACTACCGCAACATGGAAGGTGTCATCGGCTCGGACTTCAACGACAGGCTCTACGGAAGCGCCTATGGCGACATTCTGGCCGGCGGCGCGGGGAACGACACGCTTTCGGGCAATGGCGGGAATGACACGCTTTATGGCGATGCCGGCAACGATACGCTGATTGGCGGTTCGGGTGACGATATCCTCTATGGTGGCGTGGGCGTCGACAGGCTGACGGGCGGTTCGGGCGACGATACCTTCGTGCTCGATGCTGGAGACCTTCAACTCGACATCGCCGACGTCATCACAGACTACGACAGCAAGGACGATTTCGTCGATCTGTCCGCGTTGCTCGGCAATCTTCCGGCAAACACACAGCTGGATGGCGACTATGCCCAGGTGGTTCAGGACGGAAAGAACGCCAACCTGCAGGTGGATACCGACGGCAATGGCGGCAGCGACGGCTGGCATACGGTTGCCGTGCTGGAGAACTTCAATGTCTCGACGGACGTGGTGAAGGTCCTGTTCAACGATAACGGGACGAAAACGTCTCAAGACGTCCACTAACGCAAGGTCGATCTCGACAGTTCAGCGGTTCTCGGCAATCATCCGGGAACCGCACATTCAGGGGGAGCTTTCATGAGCAGAAGCATGCTGGCGGGGATAATGCTCGCACTGTTGCCCGTATCCAGTTTCGCGGCGGACCTTATCGGCGACTATGCGCCGGTGGCCCGGCAGTGCACCGAGATCAGCCAGTCCGCGCTGACGGTCGATCAGGACGTGGCGACGCTGACCAGGGAGGTCGTGTCGCGCATGGACGAGGCGATCGCTGTTGCTGACGATCCGCGCTGGATCGCCTCGACGCGACCGGCCTTCGTCTGGGCGTCGGAAACCAAGGTCGCCTGCGGCAAGGCCTACGGTTACCTGCAATCCAGCTGGCGCGACGAGGACTACATTGCCAAGTGCGATTGCTTCTACGCCAAAATGCGGCACTTCATGAATTGAGACAGCCGGTATGATCGACATGCCCCACGTTGTGGTTTCCCCGGCACGGCGCGTGTCGTCGTGCCGGCAATGGCTGGCACTCGGCGTGCTGGTGCTTGGCGTCCTTTCCGGCTGCCAGGGAGCTCCCACCGCTCCTGAAGTGCTCGACGTCGAATCGCCACAGGCAAGGCACGCGCGGCGCGCGGCCGAGCATGCGGTGAAGCCGCAGGAGAGCTTCGGAAGCGGCGCAACACGCATCGGGCTCATCACGGCACTGATGGCGCCGTCGGGCGAAACGGTGCGCGAACGCGACATTCGCGACGGTGCGTCGCTCGCGGTGGACGAGGTGGGCGGTGGTCAACTTTCGCTGCTGGTCGAAAATACCGACGGCTCGCCGCAGCAAGTCCAGGACGCCGCCAGGCGTCTCGCCGGCCAGAATGCCGCGTTGATTGCGCTAACGGTTGCGGACGTGCCTGTCGGCACCGTCCGCCAGGGGCTTGGCGCTTCGCGCGCGCCGTTGCTGGCGTTGCGCGGCAACGGCGCCGAGCGGCCGGCGGACACCTTCGCCTTCGTTTCCGACCGCATCGACAGTGCTGTCGAGGGCGCGTCCTATGCTTTCGCCTCCGGCCGCAAGCGGCTGGTGGTGCTCTTGCCCGGCGATGTCTCGGCCGCCGAGCGGCAAAGGCTGGACCGCGGCCTGGCGGGCTATGGCATCAAGCCGACGCTCGTCGCCGCAACCGGTACGACCACATTTTCGAATGACGCCGCCGCCAAGGCGAAACTCAAGGACATCGATGCTGTTCTCCTGCTCGGGTCGGAAGGCGGCGAAGTCGCTGCGCTGTCGCAGCTCAAGGCCAACGGCTATCTGAAGCCGAACGCGATGGTCGTCGGAACTTCCGGTTGGACGAATGCCGCCTACAAGCTACCCGAATTTGCCGGGAGCCACCTTTGTCTGTTCGGCCCGGAGAACGGCTCCCGGATGACGTCGCGCTTCCTCGATCGCTACGAGCGCGCGGCAAGTGCGGACGCGGCCTATGGGTTCGACGTCATCGCCCTTGCAGCCGGTCTCGTGCGGTCCCAGGGGGAGGGTGCCATCAACCAGGAAAGTATCCGCGCGCCGAACGGCTTTGTCGGTGCGGCCGCCACGTTCCGGTTCACACGCGACGGCTCAGTGCAGCGAACCTGCGCGATTTATCAGGTGACCGCCGGCAGCGTGAAGCTTCTGGATCCTGCACCCCGCTCGTTCTGACGGGTCTTGCTCACTGAAAAACGAATGCGGCGACGGTCGTGGTTGGCGTGGCGTCCTGGGGTAAGAGGCAGGCGGGAGCGTAGCCTTAAGCTTCAGGATATCCGCAAGCTGGCGCCGCGTAGCCGCAGGCCGAGGCGGGCGGCGACGCGTTGCGATGAGACGTTGTCTCGATCGGTGCTGTAAAACAGGGTGCGGGAGCGAAGTGTCGGCAGCTGTGACCAGCCGGCCGTCGCAGCGGCGCCGAAACCCCGTCCCCGAAACGCCTTGGCGGTCACAAGTCCGAGTTCGGCCCCGGTATCGGCGAGCCGTGCCGCAAATGCCAGCGAGGCGACCTCGCCGTCGACGATGGCAGCGCACCAGGGCGTCCAGAAGTCGGCCACCTCGCGGAAGCCAAGGTCGAACCAGGCCTTGGGAATCCGGTCCGTCGCCCAGCTTCGCATCATCCCGGCGCCTTCTTCGGAGTCGCTGCCAACGAGCCGTGCGTCGCCTCGATAAGGGGTGTCGTGCGGCAGCTCGAAGACAAGGCCGAAATCATGTTCGGCAGGCCCATCGCCACCAAGCAGCGACAGATAGCGCTCAAGGTGCACCGGCGTGTTGGGATAGACGAAGGGCGGTTCGGATGCGGCGAGCCCTTCGAGTTCCGCGACCAGACCGTCTGGCAGGTCCGCGCTAGTTGCGCACAGGTTTGTCTCCGCGCACCCGGCGAGCCAGAAGCGCGGGCCCGGCGTCTGATCCGGATCGTTCTCGCACACGATCCGCCCGTCGAGGCGTGTTCGAAACAATGTGTGGAAGTCTGTTTTCAGCCAATGGCTTGCTGGAATCATGAGGCGATTGTTCAATAGTTTCCCGCATCCGTCGAGCCTGTTCCAGAGAGCCCTGCAGGATGGATGCGCCGATCGGCGACGCGGGCCTTCGGTCCAGGCGGGGTATTTCATGTCTTGCCAAAGTCCAAAATCTCATGGTAACGTTCCCACGAGCTTGAGGCCTGTCACATTTGATGATGGCTTCGGGCCCGGGAGGAAACATGAAGAACGGACCCCGGCAGCGGGCTACCATTATCGACGTCGCGGAGCGGGCGGGGGTCTCGAAGAGCACGGTTGCGCGGGTTCTGGCCGGTTCTGCCAGCATTTCCGATGAGGCCCGCGATCGGGTGCTGAAGGCCGTTGCGGCCACCGGCTACGAGCGCAATCATCTGGCCGTCGGCATGCGCTCGGGGCGCAGTGGCCTGCTCGGCCTGGTCATTCCCGATATCACCAACCCCTTCTGGGCCGAAGTCGCCCGCGGCGCCCAGGATCGCGCCGCCAAGGACGACATTTCGCTCCTCGTCTTCTCGTCGGACTGGGACGCCGGCAAGGAAGCGACGCATCTGCGCGCCCTGCGCCGCGCCCGCGTCGATGGTGCGATCATCAACCCGGTCGCCGACAATTTCGATGATCTCGATCGCTTCGGCTTGCCCTTCGTCTTCATCGGGTCGAGCGCCGAGCGTTTCCCCGACACCTTGAGCGTCGGTTCGGACATTGCCCAGGCGGTCCGTCTCGGCATGGATATCCTCGTCGAGCGTGGACACCCGGCGCCGGCTCTGATGCTCGGTCCGCGGTCGCGTCTTGCACGCGCGCGGTTTCTGCGCGCCGTACATGAGCATTGCGTGGCGCGCGACATGGATCCCGAAATCCTGCTGGTCGAAGAATCCGACTACACGGTCGAGGGCGGCCGAAAGGCCATGGGGCGCCTGCTGGCCGGGCCGTGGAGAGGCAGTCGCGCCGTTTTCGTCGCCAACGATCTGATGGCGCTCGGCGCCATGATCGCCGTTCGCGAGGCGGGGCTTCGGTGCCCGGAGGATATTTCCATTCTCGGCTTCGATGGCATTCCGGCGGGAGCCTTCTCCTGGCCGGGGCTGACGACGATCGAAAAGCCTGGTCGGCAGATCGGCATTCGCGCGGTCGAATGCCTGCTCGATCAGATTGCCGGTCGCCCGGAGCACGGCCGGATTTTTCTGCCGTGCCGGCTGGTCGAGCGCGGTTCGCTTGCCGATGTCTCGGCCTTGGCACCCGTGCGCGCGGCGGCAGGGAGGTAACAATGACCGTAAGCAACGATCTTGTAGCGGATGCAGCCATGCCACAAATTGGGAACGTTCCCAAAGTCCACCGGCAAAGCTTCACGAAAAGCGTGCGGCAATGGTGGCCCTATTACCTGATGATGGCGCCGGGCCTGATCTTCTTCGTGATCTTCCACTATTTCCCGATCTGGGAAGCCAAGATCGCCTTCGAGCAGCTGCGCATCATCCCACCGAACATCTGGGTCGGGATCAAGCATTTCCAGACGCTGTTCTCCTCGCCGATCTTCTGGCAGGTGCTGGCGAACACGCTGATCATCTCGACGATGAAGATCGTCTTCTTCTTCCCGATCCCGATCATCGTTGCGCTTTTGCTCAACGAGATCCGGGGCGGCGCTTTTCGCAAGTTCATCCAGTCGGCGATCTACCTGCCGCACTTCCTGTCCTGGGTCGTCATCGCCGGCGTGTTCATTGCCGTGCTCTCGCCAAGCGACGGTGCGGTCAACGATGTCATTGGTTTCTTCGGCCTGCAGCCCGTCTCCTTCATGACCGATACCGGTTCGATCCGCTGGGTCCTGGTCTTCTCGGAGATCTGGCGCTCCGCCGGCTGGGACAGCCTGCTTTATCTCGCCGCCATCATCGCCATCGACCAGGAACTCTATGACGCGGCCGAGATCGACGGTGCCAACCGCTGGCAGAAGATCCGCTACGTCACCATTCCGGGCATCGTGCCGACCATTGCGACACTCTTCATCCTGAATGCCGGCATGTTCCTGAACGCCGACCTCAATCAGGTGATCAACTTCTCCAACGACGTGGTGCGCGCCAAGATCGATATCATCGACACCTATGTCTACCGCATCGGCCTGCAGACCGGCGAATACTCGCTGGCAACGGCCGCGGGTCTCTTCAAGGCCCTGCTCGGCATGCTGATGATCGTCACCGCCCACCTTCTCTCGAAACGTCTTACTGGCAAGGGGGTATGGTGATGGCCGCCCACAACGTCCGCAGAACGCCGCTCGAGCGGCTCGAATATGCGATCATCGTCTCGACGCTCATGTTCCTTGTCGTCCTGACGGTCCAGCCGCTCTTGAACCTGCTCGCCATCTCCTTTTCGGATCCGGGCAAGGTTGCCGGCATGAGCGGCTTGACGGTCGTCCCGAATGGTTTCTCGACCGAAGTCTGGAACCTGCTGATCAACAACTCCGCGGTCCAGCGTGGTCTCTTCAACTCGATCTTCGTCACGCTGGTCAGCACCTTTCTTGGTGTCGTGCTGACGGCGCTGATGGCCTGGGCGCTTTCGCGTCCCGGTCTGCCCGGCCGGCGCGTCATCTTCGTCTTCGTGCTCGTCACGATCGTCTTTGAGCCCGGCATCATCCCGGACTACTTCATCAACAAGCGCCTCGGTCTGCTCGACAGCTACTGGTCGCTGATCCTCTTCAAGGTCGTCAACGCCTGGTACCTGATCATTCTTGTACGCTTCTTCGAGGAAGTGCCGAAGGAACTGATCGAGGCGTCCGAACTCGATGGCGCCAATCCCTTCCAGATCTTCTGGTACGTGGCGCTGCCGCTCGCCAAGTCGGCGCTTGCGACCATCGCGCTCTTCTACTTCGTCTTCCATTGGAACGAGTTCTTCCGGGCGATGATCTACCTCAACGACCAGTCGAAGTGGCCGCTGCAGGTGGTGCTGCGCCAGTTCGTGGTCGAGGGCGACAAGCTCGCCATGGTCGGGGTCGTCGACAGCAACAACTACACCGGTGCGAGCCAGATCAATATTCGCGCGCTGAAGGCCGGCATGATCCTGCTGACCATCGCGCCGATCCTCGCGATCTACCCACTCATTCTGAAGTTCTTCACCAAGGGCACCATGAGCGGTGCGCTGAAGGGCTGATGATGCAGAACCCAGAGATAAAAGCCAAAGCATATTGGGAGGAACAAAAATGCTTGGAAAACTGATCCTTGGCGCAACCACCGCCATGGCATTGATGGCGAGCGTTGCGATGCCCGCCTTCGCCGATCCGGTGACGATCCGGGTCGTCTCTAAAGACCTGACGACGAGCAATCCGAACGACGTCAAGCTGATGAAGGCCTATGAGGAGGCGCTGAAGGCCAAGGGCACGGACATCCATATCCAGGTTATCGACCTGCCGTCTTCGGGCTATGCCGACAAGCTCAGCGCCATGCTTTTGTCCGGCGATATCCCCGACCTCATCTATTTCCAGGGTGGCGACACCAAGATGGCCGAGCAGGGCGTGCTGGAGGACTGGAACAACTGGCTGCCGAAGACGACCTATCTGAAGGATACGCTCTTCCCGCACAATGTCGAGAGACTGAAGAACTACCCCTATCTGCTCTATGTCTACCCGCCGCGCATGCCACAGCCGGTGATCCGCACCGATTGGCTGGAAAAGTCTGGCGTTGCGGCGCCGAAGACGACCGACGACTACGTCTCGCTGTTCAAGGCGATCAAGGACGGTGACTTCGACGGCAACGGCAAGGCCGACAGCTACGGCGTGACCACCGCCGACAATACCCAGGAACTCGATGCCATCTTCAACCAGGCCTTCGGCGTGACCGGCACCTGGATGAAGAACGAGGCCGGCGAGTGGATCCATGCCCGCGTTTCGGCTGCGGAAAAGGCAAAGATCGGCTTCTACGCGTCGCTGCGTGAGCAGGGCCTCTACGATCCGGAATTCATCACCACCAAGTGGGACGTGAAGGAAGACAAGTTCTACTCCGGCCGTGCCGGCGTGATCTTCGGTTCTTCCGCAGAAGTCATCGACATCTATGGCGGCAAGATGCGCCAGGCCCATCCCGGTGTGAACCTGAGCCTGCTTTCGCCACCGAAGGGTCCTGGCGGCCAGGGCCTGATGGCGCTCGACGTCTCCAAGGAAGCGCGCGGTCTCGCGATCGCGACGACCTCCGAACACAAGGAAGAGGTGGTCAAGCTGCTCGACTTCATCGCCAGCCCCGAGGGCCAGGCGATCGAACGGCTCGGCTTCGAGGGTGAGCAGTACACAAAGGACGGCGAAACCATCAAGCCGACCGACAAGCTCGCCACCTGGTATGCCCGTTTCCTCGTTGCCGCCAACTGGCAGCCACCGGTTCAGTGGCTCAGCGAAGCCGCGCAGCAATCGCTGAAGACGATCTCAGCCGACTTCAAGCCGGACAACGCGTTCGTCTGGCCTGCCGAATACGCCACCGACATCGACGCTACGGAAAACGTTTACCGGGCCTGGGTTTACAAGTTCGTCTCCGGCGAAGCCAAGATGGACCAGTGGGACCAGTTCGTTTCCGAGTGGAACGCCGCCGGCGGCGAGAAAATGACCGAATATGCAAGGACGGTTCTCAATGACAAATGATGCTCAAGGGCTCTCCCTCAAGGGACGGGTTCGGGCGCTTCTCTTTGGCGTCGCCTACGGCGACGCCATCGGGGCGCCGGTTGAAAAACTCTCCGCCGCGGAAATCCGCGAGCGCTATGGCCGGGTGGCGTCACTCGATACAGAGTGGCACCGCATGAAGCAGAGCGAGGCGGCCCGTAACGGGCGTGTGCGTGGCGGCGGCATCGTCACCGACGATACGCTGATGACCCTTTGCGTGATGTCGATCTACGACGACGTCAAGCGCCACCTCGATGCCTGGGACATGGCGTCGGGCATGGTGCGCGAGATCGCCTGGACGCCGCGCTGGGTGCCGGAACTGCAGCGCGAAACGATGCTGATCGAGCGTCTGTTCTATCCGGAGAAGTGGATCTTCCAGCGCCATCAGCTTTCGGGCTGCGATCCGCGCCAGGGCGGCGTCGGCAACATGGTGAACTGTGGTGCCGCGATGTACATCGCGCCGATCGGCGTCGCCAATGCCTGTGATCCGAAGGCGGCCTATGACGAGGCAATCGCCTTTGCCTCGGGCCACCAGCAGAGCTTCGGCCTGGAGGCTGCCGGCGTGCTCGCCGCCGCCGTCGCCGCCGCATTCGTGCCGGGCACCACGCTCGATGCGGTCATCGAAGAAACGCTGGCCGTGGCCAAGGACGGAACGCGTGACGCGATCGCCGACATCGTCGAGGCTGCGCGCTCATTGAAGGGTGCTGATCACGCGACTGTCGTCGCCGAATTCCACCGCATCATCGCGCGCTATTCGCCGATGGGCGACGACGTGCAGCACACGCCACAGAAGGCCGGTATTGCCACCGACGCCTACCAGCCGTCGCGTCTGCACGCGATCGAGGAACTGCCGCTGGCACTCGGCTTTGCCGTCGTCAATGACGGTGATTTCTACAAGTCGATCATCGACGGCATCAACTCTGGCCGCGACACGGACTCGATCGGCGTCATGGCCGGCGCGATCCTCGGCGCCATGTACGGCGAAAGCATTATCGACCGGGCGATGGTCTCCCAGCTCGACCGCGTCAACAAGCTCGATCTCTACCGATCGGCCGATGCCTTTACCGCAACGGTGACCGCAATCCAGGCCGCCGACCACAAACGCGAAACGGCGCGGGCCACGGCGCGCGCGGGCCTCTTTGCCGCCCCCGAGTTCACCCAGGTTTCCAGTCTCTAGAATTCGAAAGTATCCGATGCTCAGCACCACAGAAATCTTCGAGCGTATCTATTCCGGCTTTATCGGCAAGGCGATCGGCGTGCGCTTGGGCGCACCCGTCGAGCCGACGATCTGGAGCTATGAACGCATCCGGGACACCTATGGCGAGGTGACGGAATATCTGCGCGATTTCAAGAATTTCGCTGCCGACGACGACACCAACGGCCCGGTCTATTTCATCCGGGCGCTGCGCGACTACGGCCTCGGCGCCACCGCCGAAGAGGTCGGCAAGACCTGGCTGAACTATGCAGCCGAAGAACACGGCATGTACTGGTGGGGTGGCTTCGGCAACTCGACCGAGCATACCGCCTATCAGAACCTGCGTGCCGGCATCCCGGCGCCGCAATCCGGCTCGATCGCCCAGAACGGCACGACGGTTGCCGAACAGATCGGCGGCCAGATCTTCATCGACAGCTGGGGCTGGGTGCATCCGGCCGACCCGAAGAGGGCGGCCGAAGCCTCGGCACTTGCGGCAAGTGTCGCCCATGACGGCGAGGGCCTGCATGGCGCCCGCTTCTGCGCCGCAGCCATCGCCCAGGCGTTTGTTGCGAAGAACATCGAGGACGTCATCGAGACGGGTCTTGCGACCATCCCGGCCGACTCGCTTTATGCCAAGGTTTCCCGCGCGGTGCTTCGCTTCCACGAGGCCAACCGGAACGACTGGCGCGCCTGCCGCGACATGCTGACGGCCGATTGGGGCTATGACCGCTATCCCGGCGTCTGCCACATCATTCCGAATGCCGGCGTTTTGATCATGAGCCTGATCTACGGCCAGGGCGACCTGCCGCGCACCGTCGAGATTGCGACGATGGCCGGCTGGGACACGGACTGCAACGCCGGCAATGCCGGTGCGATCGTCGGCACGCTGCAGCAGGTGCAACCGGGCTGGGACAAGTACCGCAAGCCGATCAACGATTTCGTCGTCGCTTCGGGCGTGACGGGTACAGTCAATGTCGTCGACATTCCCTCCTTTGCCCGCGAGTTGACTGTGCTGGCGTTGCGCCTGCAGGGGCGGGAAGCTCCAGCACTCTGGGTCGAGGATTTCGAGCGCCGCGGCGTTCGCTTCGATTTCAACGCACCCGGCGCCACCCATGGTTTCCGCACCGAGCCGTTCAACCAGATCGCCGTCAAGGCATCGGCGGAGCGTCATACGGACAATGCCAAGGGATCGCTGGAAATCCTGCTCGACCGCCTCGAGCGCGGGCACGGTGGTCGCATCTTCTGGAAGCCCTTCTATCGCCGTTCCGACTTCGACGATGAACGCTACCGCCCGATGTTCACGCCGCTTGCCGATGACGGCCAGACGGTGTCGTTCAAGCTCTGGCTCGACCCGTGGAACGGTGACGGCAACCTGCGCGTGGCCCCCTATGTCCGCCGCGCCATGAGCGGCACCATCCAGGAAACAGGCGCCTGGCACGTGCCGTCTGCGAGCGGCTGGCAGGACTACGCCTTCACCATCCCCGACGGCAATGGCGAGGCGGTCGACGAGATCGGTATCCTGGTCGAATATTTCGGCCGACTGAAGTTCCTCGGCCGGCTGTTCCTTGCGGACTTCTCCGTCTCCGGCAAGGGCCGCGCCGTCATCGACCCGGCGAACGAAGCGCATGAATGGGGCGGCATCACCCGCTTCACCTGGAACCGCGGCCATTGGAGCCTGCAACAGGGCCGCATCCATGCCCATACGGCAACCGACGCGGACGCCTGGACGGGCAACGCCTATCTCCGCGACGTCAGCGTCAAGGCCGAGCTTCAGCCGCACTCGGGCGCTTCGCATCTGGTGGTGGCGCGGGCTCAGGGCACGAGCCGCTTTTATGCCGCCGGTTTTGAGAACGGCGAAGCCGTGATCCTGCTCGAAGACCACGGCACGAAAGTCCTCGCCCACGCCCCGTTCCGTATCGAATACGGCCGGAGCTATGCGATCGATCTCACGGTCGTTGGCGGCAAGCTGACGCTCACCATTGATGGCGAGCGGGTGCTTCAGGCTGATGATGCGACGCTACGCTACGGCATGGCTGGCCTTCGCATGGCGTCTGCTGGGCGCATGTCGATCGGCCGGCTCGAGGTTGCCGAGCGCTAACTGCGGGCGGAAAGAAAGGGAGGAAACATGTCCGAGATAGAGCTTAGAAGCGTCGGCAAGAGCTACGGCAGTGTTGCCGTGCTCAACGACATCTCGCTGGAAATGGGCGACGGTGAATTCGTCGTGCTCGTCGGCCCCTCGGGCTGCGGCAAGTCTACGCTGTTGCGCATGATCGCCGGGCTGGAGGATATTTCAGCCGGCGAGATCACCATCGGCGGCAAGGTCGTCAACGACATGCCGGCCAAGGAGCGCGACATCGCCATGGTCTTCCAGTCCTACGCGCTCTATCCGCACATGAAGGTCGCAGAAAACATGAGCTTCGCCTTGAAGCTCGCCGGCGCGCCGAAAGCGGAGATCGAGAAGCGGGTGACCCAGGCGGCCGAAATCCTCGGCCTGGAAAAGCTGCTCGACCGCCTGCCGCGCGAACTCTCCGGCGGCCAGCGTCAGCGTGTCGCCATGGGTCGCGCCATCGTGCGCGACCCGCGCGCCTTCCTCTTCGACGAACCTCTGTCGAACCTCGATGCCAAGCTGCGCGTGAAGATGCGCAGCGAAATCAAGAAGCTGCACCAGCGGCTGCGTCGGACGATGGTCTACGTCACCCATGACCAGACCGAGGCCATGACCATGGCCGACAAGATCGTGGTCATGAACGGCGGAAAGATCGAGCAGGCGGGCGCCCCGCTCGACCTCTACAACGATCCCGCCAACCTCTTCGTCGCCGGCTTCATCGGCTCGCCGGAGATCAACCTGATCGAGGCGATCTCCGAGGGTGAGACGGCCTTGACCCGGGATGGCGTCTCCTTGCCGCTCGGGCGAAAGGTGGAGGCGGGCAAGCGGGTCGTCTGCGGCATTCGCCCGCAACACATCACGCTTGGAACAACGGGCCTGCCGGGCCGCATCAGCCTGGTCGAGCCGACCGGCGAGGACCAGGAAATCGTCGTCGACATGGGCGGCCAGGATATCACGGTCGTCGTCCACGGCGGCAAGCTGCTTGCAGCCGGTCAGGACGTGACGCTGACGATCGATGCAGACAAGGTTCTGCTCTTCGACAAGGACACCGGGGAGCGCCTTCGATGAGCGGATTTGCGAAGCGACAGTTCGATCCCGATGCCAAGGGACCGCTTGCAGGCGCGAGGGTCCTTGATCTTTCCCGGCTCGTTGCCGGCAACATGCTGTCGTTGCAACTGGCCGATGCCGGCGCCGACGTCATCAAGATCGAGCCGCCGGCAGGCGATCCGCTCCGCGACTGGAAGGACGATGGCCACTCGCTCTATTGGAAGACCTATAGCCGCAACAAGCGCTCCGTCGTTCTGAACCTCCGGCAGGAGGCGGCGATGACGGCGCTCTGGGCGCTGATCGATACGGCCGACGTCTTCATCGAGAACTTCCGGCCGGGAACGCTTGAGCGCATGGGGCTTTCGCCGGAAGCGCTGCACGACCGCAATCCCAACCTGATCATCGTGCGTATTTCCGGTTTCGGCCAGACGGGGCCTTACGCGCAGTTTCCGGGCTTTGGAACCATCATCGAAGGCATGAGCGGTTTTGCTTACCGTACCGGCTTTCCCGATCGCGAGCCCGTGCTGCCGCCGCTGGCGCTTGCCGACATGATCGCCGGTGTCTATGGCAGCTCGGCCACCGTGACCGCGCTGCTTGCGCGCGATCGCGGCTACGCAAAAGGGCAGGTTATCGACCTGTCGCTGCTGGAACCGATGTTCTCGGTGCTCGGGCCGGAGGCGGCGATCTATCAGACGACCGGCAAGATCAAGGAGCGCGTCGGCAGCGCCTCCAACACGGCCGCCCCACGCAACGTCTACCGCTGCCGCGACGGAAAGTATGTGGCACTGTCCGGATCGACGCCCCAGGTCGCACGGCGGATCTTCGAGATCATCGGCCGCGCCGACATGAACCAGGACCCGCGCTTTGCCACCAATTCGGAGCGCGTCAAAAACCGCGACCTGGTCGACGAGGCCGTTGGCGGTTGGTTTGCCCGGCATGACCATGACGAGGCGCTGAAGATCATGCGCGACGCCGGTGCGACGGTCGGGCCGATCTACAACATTGCAGACGCCGCGTCCGACCCCCATTTCGCCGAGCGCGAAATCATCGTCGATGTCGAGGACGCCGAGTTCGGCAGCCTGCCAATGCACAACATCGTTCCGCGGCTTTCCGAGACGCCGGGTGTCTGGCGGAGGCCTGCACCAGCGCTTGGGGAGCACACGGCCGAAGTTCTGGCTGAGGCGGGACTGGATAGCGGCGCGATCGCGACGATTGTCCAAGGGGAGGCCGCGTGAGGCTTCGCTCCCTTCTCTACGTCCCGGCCTCGTCCGAGACGTTCATCGCCAAGGCGCACGAGCGCGGCGCGGATGCGATCATCCTCGACCTGGAGGATTCCGTCGCCCTGGAGCAGAAGCAGGCCGCTAGGGATGGGCTGAAGGACGCCGTGGCGCAGGTGGGACGCGGTGGCGCGACCGTCTTCGTCCGCATCAATTCGGCGCCGGAACTGCGGATGGCGGATGCAGAGGCCGCCTGCCTTGCCGGCGCCTTCGGCGTCTATGTCGCGAAAGCCCGGTCGCCGCAGGAGCTAGAGGATATTGCAGCGCATCTGGAGCCGATTGAGCAGCGGATCGGCCGGCCGCCGGTCGCCTTCGTGCCGCTCCTTGAGGATGCAGGCGCCGTTCTCGATGCGCGCGCGATTGCGCGCGTCAGCCGTGTGACCGGCCTTGCCGCTGGCGGCGAAGACATCGCGACCAGCATGGGCGCAGAACCCCTGCCAGACGTCTTGCGCCTTCCGAAACTGATGGTCCACCTTGCTGCCAAGGCGGAAGGAAAGCTCTCCTTCGGGATGCTTCTGACGGTTGCCGATTACAGGCGGCTGGATGCCTTGAAGGCAGCCGCTCGTGAGGCGAAGGCCCACGGATTTGACGGCGCGAGCTGTGTCCACCCGTCCGTGGTCCCAGTGCTGAACGAGGCCTACGCGCCGAGCCCAGAACGGATCGCCTGGGCAAAGACCGTGATCGACGCAGCGAAGACGGCTCAGGCAGACGGTCGTGGCGCCTTTGCGCTCAACGGCGTCATGGTCGATGCGCCGATCATCGAGCGCGCGCGTCATATTCTCCAACAGGCAGGCGGCTGAGTCCGGCCTGGCGGAAACGCAGCCACGATCGTGCGGTCTGCTGTCTTGCGGTTGCACCTGTCGCCGAATGTGCAATGATCCTGAAATTGTACGACTTTAACCGGCTGAAAACGCGGGGCGCCTTTGTCGTCACGGCCCGTTTTCAGTGGCACTCCAGCATGCAGGGATTTCGAACAGCCTAGACACCCAGAAGGGAATGTGATCATGCGTAGACTTCTTGCGTACCTGACGATCGCTTCGTTCTTCTCAACTTCAGCCATTGCAGATCCTGCCATCCTGACTGCAAACGTGAATTTCAGGGTGGGGCCGGGAACCGGATTTGACGCGATGCGCGTGATCCCCCAGGGCGAGGAAGTCGACATCAAGGAATGCGATGCGGAAGCCTCCTGGTGTGCCGTGAGTTATGCCGGGGCAAACGGCTTCGTTGCCGGCAAGTATCTCAACCAGTCCGATGCCACCGCGCCGGCCTGGCCAAGGATGTTCACCACCGAGAAGGGCGCGACGATCACGCTCTTCCAGCCGCAGATCACGTCCTGGAAGGATTTCAAGGAGCTCGAAGCCCTTGTCGCCACCGAGCTCAAACCATCCGCCGACGCCAAGCCGATCTATGGCATCATCGGGCTTTCGGCCAAGACCGTGGCCGACGAGGCAACGGAAAACGTCACGCTGACGGATGTGCGCACCACGCGGCTCGATTTTTCCGCCCTGGACCGGCAACAGCTTGCGGACCTTGCGCTCGACATCGGCAAGCTTGTCCCGACCGATCCGATCGTCGTGTCGCAGCAACGCCTGGCGGCAAGCCTTGCGGACTTCCAGCGCCTCGCCGATATCCCCGATATCAAGGCCGATCCGCCGCCGATCTTTGTCAGTGAAACGCCGGCCATCCTGGTGCAGACGGACGGCAAGCCGGTGACGGCGCCGGTCAAGGGTGTCGAGGGCCTCTCCTTCGTGGTCAACACGAACTGGGATCTCTTCAAGCTGGATCAGTCGGCAGACTACTATCTGCGGAGCGAAAAGAACTGGCTGACGTCGAAGGCCCTGGAGAGCGGCTGGGTTGCGGCGGCATCGGTGCCGGACGTCTTTTCCAAGCTGCCGGAGATCGACAACTGGAAAGGGGTAAAGGCCGCCCTTCCGCCCACGCCCTTCAGCGATAATCAGCTTCCGAAGGTCTTCTATTCGGAGAAGCCTGCGGAGCTTCTGATCTTTGAGGGAAAACCGGCCCTCGAACCGATCGCGGGTACGGGGCTGGATTGGGTATCCAACACGACCAGCTCGGTGTTTTTCCATCGGGCCAGCAAGACGTGGTACACGCTTCTGTCCGGACGGTGGTTTTCATCAACGTCGCTCGAAGGTCCCTGGACCTTCGCCACGCCTGACCTGCCCGATGATTTCGTGAACCTGCCCGACGACGCCTCCTACTCGGCCGTGCGCGCGTCGGTCCCCGGCACGTCCGAAAGCGCAATGGCGCGTCTGCGGGCGAGCATTCCGAAGCTCGCTCGGGTTTCGACCGATGGATCGCTGAAGGTGGATGTGCACTACAATGGCGAGCCGAAGTTCGAGCCGATCGAAGGCACGTCGATGTTCTATGCCGTCAACGCCAACGAGCAGGTCATCAAGGTTGCGGACAAGTACTTCGTTCTGAAAGACGGTATCTGGTTCGTCGGTGATACGCCGACCGGGCCCTTTGCCGTTGCCCGCGCCGTTGCCGATGAGATCTACACGATCCCATCGTCTTCCCCGGTCTATAACGCGACCTATGTCCGCATCTACGACACGGAGCCGGATGCCATCTGGTACGGCTACACGCTCGGCTATCTCTACACCTACCTTGCCTGGGACACCGTCGTCTGGGGCTCGGGCTGGTATTATCCGCCCTATTGGGACTATTACGACGACGATTGGCCCTATTATCCGCCGCCGATCAGCTACGGGTTCGGCGCCTCATACAACCCGGCCTACGGTACGTTCGGGCGCTATGGCTACGCCTATGGTCCGGAAAGGGGCCTGGTCTTCGGCGCCGCCTATAACCCAGTCACGGGCACACGGTTCCGCGGCGGTGCGGTGGCGGGTCCCGGCGGCGAGCGCGGTTTCATTTCTGCCTACAATCCACGCACGGGCAACGCGATGGTCGCGCGGGGCGGGCAGAATGTCTACGGCTCGTGGGGCAGTGTAGCCGTCAAGCACGGTGGTGAGTTCGCGCGCATCAGCGGCGGATCGACCGGCAGTGCCGGCGGCCTGCGCTGGCGAAATTCGGAAGGCGACAAGGGCTTCATCGTCGGCAGCAAGGGCGGTGACGTCTATGCCGGCCGAGATGGCAGCGTCTATCGCCGTCAGGACGGCCAATGGCAGAAGCACACGCCGGATGGCTGGCAACCGGTTCAGCGGCCGAACGGGGAAAACCTGCGCAATGCCGCCCAAGGCGCGATATCCAACCGGCCCCAAGCCGCACAGCGTATCCAGAACCGGGCCGAGACGAGAACGACACCGCGCCGCAGCCCGCAGGTTCGCCAACGGGCGCCGGATCATCTGTCCTTCGATCGTGCCGGACGGCAATTCGGCAACCAGAACGAACTCAGCCGCAATTATGGGCGGCTCTATCAGGAGTCCGGCCGGAACTTCCAGAGCTTTGACCGTGGTGGCGGTTACAGCGGCGGCGGTTTCCAGGGTGGCAACCGCGGCAGCTTCCACGGAGGAGGCGGGCGCGGCGGTGGAGCTGCCTTCCGCGGCGGCGGTGGCGGGCGTGGCGGCGGCGGTCGCGGTCGCTGAGGAAACACGGCCGTTCCGGCACGTTTTCCCGAGCGGCCGCGATAGGCGCGGCAATGGCGGGTGCGGGGTCGCGCCTGCTCAGGCGAAGAACAGCGGCGTGATCATCGGATCGTCTGCCGGTGTGGCGCAGGCTTGGTGGTACGGCGGACCCGACCATCGAGCCTTCAGCGCTGACAATCGGTCCGGTATCAGCCGTCCGACCAGAAGCGCTCCTTGTTGAAGCTCTTGTCTTCCTTGCCGGCCGGGGACGCGCGTTTCGGAACGCGCGGCGTATCGTCGGCGCTTGCCACCGAAAGCTCCAGGTTCGCCGGAAGGGCCAGTCGCTCCAGCTCCTTGGCCGGCGCAAGCGCCCATTTGAAGAGCGCGGTGTCGCGAATTGTCCATTCGGCTTTTGCAGACGCCGGGCCGGTGAGGCTGCTTTCGCCTGCAGCCGGATGGCGCATCATGCCCACGCCAAGCGCGACTTTGAACGACGAGGAGGGAACGAAAGCCGAGACGTTCGTGGGAAGCGCGCGCTCAGGCGTGGGGGTGGGCGTAACGGTCGCGGCGGTCGCCGTGGCGCGCAGCGTCGGCAGCGGGACGCTGATCGCCGCAAGGTCGAAGAACGGCGACTTTTCGGCTGCCTCCTTCCGCATGGTCTGAAGCTCGAGGGCTTCTTCTCCGCGGCTCTTGCGGGTTGGAAGCATCGCGGTCAGCAGCGTGTTGTCGGAGGTCTCTCTGCCTTTGACTTTTGCCGGACCGGCGCTGTTTGCAGCGACGATCGAGGTTGCCTTGACCCGTCGCTTGTAGTCGGCCATCGCCTGGTCATAACCTGGCAAAGCCCCGCCGCTGGCGGGAAGATGGAGGGTCTTTCCGTTCGGGAAGACGCGGGCGAGTTCCTGCCGCGACATCCGCGGCCACGCCCGCACGTTTCCGACGTCGAGATGCACGAAGGGAGATCCTGACGTGGGGTAGTAGCCCACGCCGCCGACCTGCATCTGCATGGCGATTTCCCGCAGCCGGGTAAGCTTCACGCCCGGGATATAGAAATCCATCGCCTTACCCAGCATGTGCTGGCTGTTCTTGGCGACCCCGGTGCTGCGCGAGCGGCCGCGCAGCATGCTGTTGGTGGCCGGGGAACGGTAGGCCGAGACGACGTTGATGTAGTCCTTGCCACCGGCGCGCTGATAGACCTCCCAGACGAGATCGAGGAGACGCGGGTCCATGCGGGCAGGCTCGTTCCGGCGCCAGTCGCGCAGGAAACGGTTGATCTGCGCCAGCCCCTTCTGGTCGTATTTGCCGTCCCGTTTGAAGGTGATCGTCGCGCGCTCGCCGGTGTGCGTGAAGAATAGCTTAAGCGACCGGACTTCTGCCGACGCCGCCGTGCTGGTGAACGCCATGGCGGACGCTGCAAGGGCGGTGACTGCGGCCGCTCGTGCGGCCCACCGGGCGATACGCTTGACGCCGCTGACGACGGCAGGCGAGGCAGGTTCTGGATACGCAGTTACAGGATACTCAGACACAGCGGCTTCCGATTCAAACGAGGTACAATCCACCGGCGGTCACGACCGGCGGCTCGGCTCTTCAACGGAGATTATGGTCAACAAAGGATTAAGAAGCGGTTGATGCGATTGGACGTGTTTCCCGGTGACGCATTTTTGGGACGCGACTGGATTTCAGGGCCTCGGCTTGCCCATACCAGATCGGTCGCGTGAAGGTGTTGGGCCTTGTTTTCCGCAATCTATACATTAGTTACTATGAATGGATGAGTTGGTTGCACCGCGGTACTTGCATCGCCAAGGTGTCTCATGAAAAGCACGAAAGACGTCATTGCCGAACTGACCCGCGCCGCGCGCGATGTTCACATGCTGACGGAGGGCGAAAAGCTCCGTCTTGTCTCCCGGGCCTATGTCACGATCAAGGAAGGTTGGGAGCTGCTGGGGCAGCCCGATCGCATCGTGGAGTCAGCCGAAACGATGGACGTCATCCGCGCCGGCGGCATGCCGGTGCATCTCTACGACGACGAGATGCGGGCAATCCTCCAGGAGGCCGTCAAGGTCATCAAGCAGATCGAAGCGGCGATGGAAGCCAAAAATGCTCCAGCACCCGCGTCCGGCGAAGATACCAGCCAAGAGTCGTGAACGAGCCCGAAGCAATTCGAGCGATGGCCGCCGACCTCAATTCGTGCGGCGACGTTCTAATTGGCGGTTCGGTCAGATGGTCGCCGGGGATCTGATCCACGGCGCGCTACATCGCAATTCGATCGGACGTGAGGATCAGAATAATCGCCGGGCCCGCCAGGAAGGCGGCGAGAAAAAGGGCCGACAGGAACGAGCGCAGGAGGAAGCGCAGCAGGGGTCTGCGGGTCATCGGGCGGCCCGATACGCATTCCGCCGATTGACCGTTTGCAATTCCGTTCCGGAAGCGCACTCCGCTTTTGACGCCGTCATGCTTCCTTTTCCTTTCCGGTTCGTTGAAGGCCGCCCCTCTCGTGCAGATCTCGCGAGGGCGGCTCGACGCGTTTGCTAGGTGCCAACAATTGCAGCAATGTTACGCTCGGCCGCCCCGTGGTTTCCGTAATGCTGCTGTAATTCTTGCGGCAGATTCGGAAGGCCGAAGCCATGGGGTGCCGATGCGGATATTGCTGATCGAAGACGAGAGGGAACTGGCGGCGGCGCTGGCCGTGGCGCTCAGCAAATATGGCATCGTCATCGACCATACGACCCATCTCGCCGACGCAGCCGAGCTTGCCCGTCAGAACGACTACGGCGCTATTCTTCTCGACCGCCGCTTGCCCGACGGCGAAGGGCTCAGCTTCATCCCGCAATTGCGGCGCATTGGCCAGGACGCGCCGATCATCGTCTTGACGGCGCGCAACGAGCCGATGGAGCGGGTTGAAGGCCTCGACATCGGGGCGGACGACTATCTCGGCAAGCCCTTTCTCGTCGAGGAACTGATGGCACGCCTGCGCGCCGTGTTGCGCCGTCCCGCGGCACTCGCTGAACTTGAGATCAAGGTCGGGCGCATGGCGCTCGATCCGCTTAACCTCACCGTGACCGTCGATGACGTGAAGCTCGACGTCCCGAGGCGCGAACTCTTCGTGCTCCAGGCGCTTGCGAGGCGCCGGGACAAGACCGTTCTTCGCTCGACGCTCGAAGCTGCCGTCTACAACTACGAAGAAGAGATCCAGTCGAACGCGATCGACGCCCACATTTCAAGGCTGCGCAAGCGGCTGGCCGATGCTGGCGCCGGCGTCTCGATCCACAACATCCGTGGGGTCGGCTACCTGCTGAAGGAAGAGTGATGATGGGCCAGGCGGCAAGACGCAATCCATCGCTCTGGTGGCGGCTTAGCTGGCAGTTGAGCCTCGTGATCACCGCCGTCGTCGCCTCGGTGATCATTGGGCTCTGCATCTGGGCAACCACGATCATGTCGCCGAACACGGCGATGGAAGGGACGGTCGTCTCGGTCGTGTCCGGTGCCGTAGGCCGGGGCAGCGATGGTGCAATGCAGCTTTCGGAGACCGAAGACCTGGCGGCGCTCAAGGCACAAAACGGTGCCTTGTGGTTCGTGGTCGCGACCACCAGTGGTGCCTTCGCCTCCTATGGCTCTATTCCGCCTGCCTATGCCGCATTGCCTCAGGTAATCCACCTGTTCGACGAAGCCGATATCAGGGGAGCCGCAACCACCCGCGAGATTGCGACGATCGAAAACGCGAAGACGCCGGCCGGCGAAGTGCGGATCCTGTTTGGCGGCGTGGCGGACAAGGGTTGGGGTGCCCTGGCTCTTTTGGCGAAGGCCTATCCGATCTACCTGTCTTTGATCGCCAGTGCGCTTCCGGCGATTTTTCTTGCTGTTCCCCATATCGTCGGTCGCGCGCTGGCGACGGTGAGCGAGGTTGCCGACGAAGCATCGCGGATCGATCCGCGCCGCCACGGGACGCGCCTGCCGCTCGCAGGTATCCCGAACGAGGTCGCCCCGGTTCTGGTCGCCTTTAACGGCGCACTCGAGCGCCTCGAAGACGAGGCCAGGAAGCGACGGCGCTTTCTGGTCGATGCGGCCCACGAACTGCGAACCCCCATTGCGATCATGCAGACGCGCATCGACGGCATGGCGGAGGGCCGGGAGCGAACGCGCCTGATGGACGACGTTGCCCGGCTCGCAGAAACGGCGGAGCAGCTTCTGGATTTCGAGCGCAACGACCAGGCGCTCGTTCTGGACGAGCCGATGGATCTGGTCGATATCGCGCGATCGGCCGTCGCCGATCTCGCCCCGCTGGCGATCGCGGGAGGTTATCAGGTGTCATTCCACAGTGACGTGGAGACGCTTGCGCGAAAGGGCAATCCACCTGCCGTGCTGCGCGCGGTCACCAACCTCGTCCGAAACGCGATCGATCACGGCGGCAATGCCGGCCGGATTGCCGTCTCCGTCTCAAGCGATGGGCGCGTCGAGGTTTCCGACGAGGGACCTGGCATACCTGCCGAGCATCAGGAACTCGTTTTCGAGCCGTTTTACAGGGCTTCTCCCAAAGAAACGGGCGCGGGTCTTGGTTTGAGCCTCGTAAAGCAGGTGGTTTCCAACCACGGGGGCCGCGTCAGCCTCACGAGTACAGCGAACGGAACCAAGGTTGCCGTCCACCTCTGATCGGCGACAGGCTTCCACACTGTGTCAGCGTCACCCTTGCGCCCGGGCCCTTCGCCACGACAGCTTTTCCGGGTGACAGCTCGAACCAGCTTGTAATTCTGTAGCAATTGTCCATCCCCAAGGTCGCCGTTGCATGTCAACGGAGATCATGGAACGTGCTAAAACAATATTTTATTCAATCTCTTAATAGGGTTTCTTCAGTACTCGTCCCGGCCCGCGCGGTGGGCCTGGCAGGACTACTCTCGGTGGCCCTGGCCGGATGCCAATCGGTTCCGCTGAAGGAGGCGGGGACGCTGACCTCCTATAGCAAGCTCGGCCCGTCGAAAGGCATGGTGGCGAAGAAACGCCTCTATGTCGACGGACAACGCCTGGCCGGCGTAAGAACCATCCGCATCGCGCCGACGATGTTTTCCTCTGCCGCCGCCTCCAAGATCAAGTCCGGTGCCGATCGCGACCTGGTCTCGAACTCTCTCGACCGCGCGCTCTGCGTCGCGCTCAGCGACAGATATCAGATGGTTTCCGCCGATCAGCCTGCTGATCTGACGGTTCGCTCCGTGGTCGCCGATATTGTTCCGACAGACAAGGCGCTCGCAGGGGTCTCGACGGCAGTGACCGTTGGCACCGGGTTCGTGCTCCCCGTCAGCGTGCCGCGATTGCCTGTAGGCCTCGGGGGCCTGGCCGTCGAGGCCGAAGCTGTCGATGCCGGTGGCGCGCAAAGCGCTGCGATGCTTTGGGCGAGGGGGGCGAATTCGATCCTCGACAAGCCCCGTGTTTCCGAAGTCGGCGACGCCTATAGCTTTGCGACGAAATTCGCCAACGAATTTTCTCAGGTGCTGATTTCCGGCAAGGAACCGAAGGCCTTGGATATCTCGCTGCCAACCCGGCAGCGCGTGCAGTCCTGGTTGGGTGGCAAACCCAAATATGCCGCATGCGATGCCTTCGGGCGGGCGCCGGGCCTTGTCGGCGCTATCGCAGCCAAATATGGCGCACCGCCTCAATGGACCGACAAGAAGCCGAAAGCCGGGGCGGAGCAGGTGCTCAACCCTCCCATTGCCCGGTAGCTTGCCGCCGGCGCTCCCTACTTCACGCCGCCATGGGCAAGCCCGCTCACGAGGTAGCGTTGCATGAACAGCGCGACCAGATAAACCGGCGCGATGCCCGCCAGGGAAGCGGCTGCCATCTGGCCGAAATTCACCAGCCGGTCGCCCTGGAAGAGCGAGATGCCGACCGGCAAGGTCCGCGTGGCGTCGGAGAAGGTGAAGGCGGAAGCAAACAGGAACTCGTTGTAGGACAAGACCGTGACGATGATGAAGGTTGCGACGATCCCCGGCGCGATGATCGGCACGACGATCTGCAGCAGCGTGCGCAACGGACCGGCGCCGTCCATCGCCGCTGCCTGCTCGATTTCGATCGGCATGCGACGCAGGAACGGCATCAGCAACCAGAAGGCGACGGGCACGTTGGCGAAACCGTAAATGAGAACAAGCCCGGCGCGCGTATCGAGCAGTCCGGTTGTCTTCAGCAGGAAAAACAGCGGGATCAGCGCCACGATCGGCGGGGCCATGTAGCTCGAGAGCGTAACGTCCGACAGCCACTTGCCACCGATCTTCAGCCGCAGGACGGCATAGGCCGACGGCAGCGCCAGTGCGATGGTGACCAGGCCCGAGACCAGCGACACGATCACGGAATTCAGAATGAACCCGAGGATGTTGGCCGCGTCGAAGGCTGCCGGCCAGTTCGCGAGCGTCGGCGTCGTCGGCCAGAAGCGGCCGTTGAGCACGTCGTCCTTCGTCTTCAAGGAAACCGCGATGAGGTAGAGGAAGGGCAGGGCAAAGAAGCTGACGACCGGCGCTGCCGCAAGCCCGAGCCATAGATGTCGCGCGGCGGGTTTCATAGTTCGCGCCTTTCGAAGTGCTGGTGCAGTCGCACGACGGGCAAGGTCACAAGTCCGATGACCAACGCGTAGATCATCGTCTCGGCTGCGGCGCGGCCGACGTCGAACTGTTCGATCGCCCGCCGATAGATGGCAAAGCCGGCCGATGTCGTCGCGAAGCCGGGCCCGCCGAAGGTCAGGATGTAGACGAGGTCGAAGAGTTTGAACGACAAAATAAGCTTCAGCAGATAGATCGACGAAAGCGGTGCGGCGACCAGCGGCAGGGTGATGTGCCAGAAACGCTGCCAGCCATTGGCCCCGTCCACCATCGCCGCCTCGTGAACGCTCTCAGGCACCGTGGAAAGGGCCGCAAAACAGAGAATGACGATGAAGGGCGTCCATTGCCAGAGATCCGCTACGCCGATTGCCAGCCAGGCGAGCGTCGGGTGGCCGAGAAAGGAAATCGGCTCGGAGATCACGCCGTAGGTAATCAGGGTGCCGTTCAAGAGCCCGCCTGCCGGCGCGAAGATCAGCTTCCAGGCGATGCCGACCATGACCGGCGGGGTCATCAGCGGCAACAGCACGAGGCTCATCAGGAAGCGGCCGGCCTTCAACAGGGACGTAAAAAGCAGCGCGATCAGGAAGCCGAGTGCAAGCTGTACCAGCGAGGTGGCAAGCGCATAGGCGACGCTTCTGCCGATGGCTGCAAGGAAGATCGGATCCTGAAGCGCCGTTGCAAAGTGCTTGATTCCGACGAAGCCGCGGAACGGCTTTCCGAGCGTGCTCTTGCTGAGGGCAAGCGCCAACAGAAAGACGGTCGGGTAGAGCGTCGTGACGACCAGCGCGACGAGGACCGGCGCGATCCAGGCAAGCCGACCGAGACGCGCCCGAAGGGCGTGGCTGCGCGCGGCGACACCGGCCGCACCGGCGGGTTCCAGCACCTCGACGGCAAAGGCGGTCATGCAGCCTCGGCCAGATCCGGGCGCGTCGGCCCGCTGCCGGCCCGGGTGGCAAGCAGCATATCCTCAATATCGT
Organism: Ensifer sp. ZNC0028; assembly: GCF_000799055.1. Lineage (NCBI taxonomy): Bacteria > Pseudomonadati > Pseudomonadota > Alphaproteobacteria > Hyphomicrobiales > Rhizobiaceae > Ensifer > Ensifer sp. ZNC0028. The sequence goes on along the minus strand of NZ_JTLA01000015.1, from coordinate 106,785 downwards.
CGAGGTCGCGGGGGGTGAGGTCAAGGGTTGCGGCATCGATCCAGCCGTCGATCTGTAGCGGTTCGCGCGCGCCGATGATGGCTCCGGTAACGCCGGGCCAGGAAATCGCCCACGCGGCGGCGACCGCAGCGACGGTCGTTTCGTGTCGCGCGGCAATCGGCCTCAAGCCTTCGGTGAAGGCGAGGTTGCGGTGAAGCGCTTCGCCTGAAAATTCCTCGTCGCGCGATCGCCAGTCGTCCTGCGGAAGGGCCCGAGCGCGCGCCGGCGTAAAGGCGCCGGTGAGCAGGCCCGATTGCAGCGGGCTGTAGGCGATGACGCCGCTGCCATGCGCCTGCACCCAGGGCAGCTCTGCTCTGGCGAACTGGCGCTTGATCGCCGAAAAGGGTGGTTGCACGACATCGACGGGCGCGACCGTTGCCGCGCGCTCGAGAAGCGCCCGATCGTGGTTCGAAAGCCCGATGGCCCTAACCTTGCCCTCTTTCTTCAATTCGGCAAACGTCGCCCAGTAGTCCTCGACCGGCGTGCCGTCATTGGCAGGCCAGTGCACCTGGTAGAGGTCGATGACGTCGACGCCGAGCCGCTTCAAGGAAGCCTCCAACTCGCGGCGAATGGACTGGGCATTGCCGATGCGAGCCGGAAGGGCGTTGCGGTTGTCCGGGTCCCAGATCAGCCCCGCCTTGGTGAAGATCAACGGACGTTCGGATCGCGGGATGGTCGAGAGAGCCTCGCGCACGATCTGTTCGGAATGGCCGAGGCCATAGACGGGTGCCGTGTCGATCCAGTTGATGCCCCGCTCGACCGCATGGCGGATGGCGGCAATCGACCGGGTATCGTCCTGGCTTCCCCATCCCCATCCCCAATCGGGGCCACCGATGGCCCAGGCGCCGAAGCCAACGGGCGTGATGTCGAAATCGGTTCGGCCGAGCCTGCGCTTCGGCAAGGATCTTGCGCTCATGGTCTTTTGCCTCGTTGAAAGAAAGTGGCGGGGCGGCGCCGGGAGGAAGCGCCACCCCGCAAGCAATCAGCCGTTGGTCTCGATGATTTCGGTCCAGGCCTGGTGGGCGTCGGCGATCGCCTGTTCCGCGTTTTTGGTGCCGGCGAGCGCCAGGGCCAGTTCGTCGGTCAATGCATTTTCGAGTTTCGGCGCGTAGACGGCGGTTGGCCAGGCCAGGCTGTTTTCCAATGCGCCATCATCGAGTAGCGGTTGCACCAGCGGCTGGAAGTCCTTGAACTTCTGCGATTTCAGCCCCGATTGGCGGTCCGGGTCGATGCCCGATCCGGTGAGCGCCAGAAGCTCCTGGTGGTAGTCCTTGCCGGTCGCAAACTTGATCAGATCCCAGGCGGCATCCTTGTTCTTCGATCCGCTGGTGATCGCAAAGCCAAAGCCGGCATTGAAGGCGAGGCGGGGTGTCTTGTTGCTGCCGCCGACGGGAATGCGCGCCACGCCCCACTTGTCGACAATCTTCGAGCCCTTGGGATCCTGCGCATAGCCGCCGAGATCAGTCCAGAAGTCGATCTGCGCCGCCTTGCCGTTGAGAAAGGCTGGCAGCCCCTCTTCGAAGCGGGTTTCGAGTGGGGTCGGCAGCGCGTGGGGTGCCGACGCAAGAAGCGACTTCAGAGCCTCGACCGCCTCCGTGCTGTCGAGCGCCGAGGTGCCGTCCGCTTTCAGGAAGTTGCCGCCGAAGCCGGTGAGCCGGTTGGCGTAGGTGGACAGAATGATGACCGGGATCTTCGCGCCCAGAACCGCCGCACCATAGATCCCGTTCTTCGATTCCGCCTCGGTAATCACCCGAGCGTTCTCGTTGTATTCGTCCCAGGTGGCCGGCGCCTTCAGGCCGTAGCGGTCAAACAGCTCGCGGTTATAGAAAAGCAGATGGCTGTCACCGTCATAGGGCAAGCCATAACGGCGGCCGTCATGCAGCGTGTACTGGTCGTAGATGGTCTGGATGAAGTCTTCCGGCTGGATCTCGGCCTTGTCGCGCTCGATGAGATCGGTGACGTCCTCGATCACGCCATCGTCGGCCAGCTGCCCCTTGTAGGTATAGAAATAGTCGATGACGTCGAACTGGTTGGCGCCCGACTGCACGTCCAGCGTTGCCTTGACGCTGACCTGGTCGTAGGGCACCGCCGTGACGTTGACCTTGGCTCCGGTCAGTTTTTCGAAATCCTCGGCGATCTTCTTGCCCGTCACGACGTGCGGCTGGATGATCAGGAGATTGACCGTGCGGCCGGCATATTTGGTACCGGATGCAAGCGCCGTCGAGGAGGCAAGCGGCGCGACGAAGGGCAGGGCGCCGGCAGCGGCGAGCGTTTTCAGCACACTGCGGCGGCGATACGCCTGGCTGAAAATGGAACTGTGCATGGGATCCTCCGTCGAAATCTGGGCTTAGCCAGCGTTATCATCCTCGCGGGCGGAGCGGGTCCGGCTCACGTGTTGCCAGCATCATGGGCGAGAAGTCCCGATGATTACACATATAGTCTATGTGTTTTATGTATTATTGTGGAATGATTTTGCTGCTCTCTCCCCGTAGCTGGAGTAGGAATTTCTTCGAGAGATTGTCCGGCCCGCTGGAGCCGGGACGACAGCCGTCCCGGTCCACGCCGGCGGAAAGAGTGCGATCCGCTCGCCAAGCCTCCGATGGTCCATCAGCCTTGGCCAATGGCTGGACGTTGCGCTTTCAACACGAGCAGAATCCCGAGGGACGGCAGTATGCCCGCCAGGAGCAGGTTGGTGCCGAGATCGAACTGATCGACAATGCGCCCACCGGCAAAGGATCCGACGGCAATGGCGATGTTGAAGATCGCGACGAACAGCGCCGTTGCGACTTCGACGTCGGAGGGTGCCGACTTCATCATCCAGGTTTGCAAGGCGACCGAGACGCCGCCATAGGCGATGCCCCACAAGATGAGGACGATGATACCGCCAAGAGGCGAGTGTCCGAAGAGGGCAAAACCGAAGAGGACGGCGGCAAGAGCTGTGGCAATGCACAGCAAGGTCGCGCCGGTGCGCCTGGCGGCGACGGGGCCGGCAACAAAGTTTCCGCCGATCCCGGCCGCTCCATAGGCAAACAGCATGAGCCCGACCCATTCTGTGCCGATGCCGGAAACAACTTCCAGAAGCGGACGTATGAAGGTGTAGGCCATAAAATGCCCTGCAACGAACAGGAACGTGATGGCCAGACCAAGCTGGATCCGGCGGTTCGAGAGCTGATTGCCGAACTGGCCGAGCCGGACGGACTGATGGACAGGCAGAGCAGGCAAGGCGCAGAGATTGACCACGAGCACGATCCCGCAAAAGACCGCCATCGCGGCAAACGCGAAGCGCCAGCCCGCCGCATCACCGATCATGGCCCCGACCGGGACGCCAAGAACCGACGCTGCCGCAACGCCACCAAAAATGATCGCCGTTGCGACGCCAACCGACCGGCCCGGCACCAGCCGTGGCGCAAGGCCGCCGGCAACGGCCCAGATGCCGCCCATGCAAAAGCCGACAAGGATGCGCGCCGCCAGAAGCAAGCCGATGGTGTTGGCGAGCGCCGAAACGATGTTCGCAACAACGAGCAGCAGCAGAAGCGTGGTCAGGATGCGCCTTCTGTCGATCCTGCCGGCCACGAGCACCACGGTCAGCGCAAAGAGTGCGGCAAGCAGTGCCGGCAGCGAGAGCGTCAGGCCGGCGGTCCCCATCGACGTTTGAAGGTCGTCTGCGATCGGCGTCATCAATCCGACGGGCAGCATTTCGGTCGTTACGACACAGAAGGTCGCCAGGCTGGCGGCATAGACCGGCAGCCAATTTTCCCTCTTTGTGCCTTCCTTCAACTGCAGACCGTCGGTTTCTTCCTGGAGTTTCATTCGCTTGCCTCGTTCATTCGGGGGCGTGCCGCGATGTGGCGCCGCGCCCATCCCATGTCCCGTTGCCGGGACGTTGCGAGGCATTGTTTACTGTTTCCGAAAGTTGGATAAACTGTCGTGCCATGGAAACAAAAGGGACGATTCGTCCCCAATAGGATCTTGCGATGCTGGACCATCTCGGCGATGTGCGCGCCTTTGTTCGGGTCGCCGACGACCAGAGCTTCACCTTGGCGGCCGAGCGGCTCGGTCTTTCCCGTTCGGCGGTCGGCAAATGCGTCGCGCGTCTTGAAGACAATATGGCAACGCGGCTCATTCATAGGACGACCCGCAGCGTCAGCCTCACCGAAGAGGGCCGGCTCTTTTACGAGCATGCGATCAGGATCCTGTCGGAAGTGGACGACGCGGAGTCCGCCCTGGCACAACGGCACCAGGCGCCAACAGGGCGCCTTCGCATCGACGTGCCGATCGCCCTCGGCAGGCTGCATATCCTGCCCGTTCTCCAGCGCTTCCTGAACAGCTGGCCCGAGGTGGACGCGGAGGTCTCGTTTTCGGATGAGTATCGCGACATCGTCGGCGACGGCATCGACGTTGCCGTTCGTATCGGCGGGCCGACCGACAGTCGCCTCGTGCGGCGGGTCCTGGCCTCGCACCGGCTCATAACCTGCGCTGCGCCTGACTATTTGCAGCAACGCGGAACGCCGCGCACGATCGACGAGCTGACGCGCCACGACAGGATCGGCTTCAAGCACGCAAGCGGACCAGTGCCGTGGCACTACAAGGTGGGCGGCGAAGACCGGGACGTCGGCGTTCAGGGAAACTTGCGTCTCGGAAACACCGAAGCCATTCGCGATGCTTGCCTCGCCGGAATGGGTGTTGCGCAACTGGGCGCATTCCTGGTGGGCCGCGACATCAGGGAAGGAAGGCTTGTGCCCTTACTCGAAGAATTCGAGCGCGACGAGCCGCCGGTTTGCGTCGTCTATCCGACGCGAAAGCATGTTTCTCCAAAAGTCCGCCTTTTCATCGAGGCCATTCGGGCGGAATGGGCGGCCGGTGCGCCCTGGGCATAACTCCGGACGCCGTCCTGCCTTCGGCTTTGCGGCTCGCAACTTGTGAGCCGCAATCGCGCGCACTACCTGTGAGGCGTGAAAAGCGGCCGCCGCAACGGCATGTCCTTGAGGTGATGATGAAACTGCCCCCGCAAGCCGGCGCTCCGTCTGCAAGCAATCCCGACGTGTTCGACGCTTCCTGCTCGGCCCGGCACGCGCTCGAACTGATATCGACGAAATGGGCGATCCTCATCATGTCTGCGCTTGCGGCGGGTCCGATGCGCAATGGTGCGTTGCTGCGCAAGGTCGAAGGCATTTCGCAGAAGATGCTGACCCAGACGCTGAAGGACCTCGAGCGCAACGGGTTGGTGCAGCGTCACGATCAGCAGACGAACCCGCCGCATGTGGAATACAGCCTGAGCGCTGTCGGCCTGTCTCTCAGCGAGACGCTGATCAGCCTCGACCGATGGGCGGAGCGGAACTTTCCGGAGCTGGACCGCTTCAGGGAAAAATACGATACGGCCGCGAGCGAAGCAAAGGCAGCCAGGCGGCGCAAGATTCGCTTGCCGTAGCGGAAGGATATTGCGCGCCGCGCAAGGCGGCTCACGCCCAGACGCGACCCGATCGGGGCGTGTCGATCTGGTAGTCGGAGGTGTGAGCGCTGAAGAAGGTCCGGCCGAAGTGGCGCGCTCGCGCGACCGGGTCGCTCGGATCGCGGTGTATGTCGCTGCGTGCGTTGCCATGGCCGTGCACCACGCCAACGAAGGTCGAGCGCGTGTAGCGGCTGAATTCCTGGAACTGATGCTGCGGACCGGACGAAACGGTGGGGTAGGTCTCTTCCGAGCTGAGGACGAGGCCGATCCGTTTTCCGGTCATCTGCGCGACCACGGACGCCGATTGCGGATGCGACGCAGCGACGTAGCAGAACATTCGATCGAAGAACGCCTTCAACTGCGCAGAGACGCCATACCAGTAGATCGGGCTTGCGGCGATGAAGCCGTCGGCGGGTAGGTAGGAACCGAAGAACGCCCGCCGGAAACCGTCGTCGATTCCGCACTCGCCATCGGGCATGCGACATTGGCGACAGTCTCGAAGCAGCCCCGACAGGATGTCGTCGGCGCGCACCGTCTCGACTTCGTGGCCCGCCTCGCGCAGGCCTTCGGCGACGGCATTCGCCATTGTCGCCGAGTTTCCGTCGCGTCGCGGGCTGGAGCAGAGAACCATTGCCTTCATCGATATCATCCTCAAACTGCGGGTAACCTGGAAAGTGAAACTCCAGGGCTTTGCTGCAGGCGTATCGGGCACAGGGGCCGCCTTACAAGTACGCACCTTAGGGTGCCTATGTCGCGGGCACTCCCGCTCTTCCGCTATTCGGTTCGTGCCGATGCTAGGCCCGGCCTCCGCGTGAAAGCGGGGCAAAGGCGGTCGCCTTGATTTCCACCAAGCCGCCCTCCGGGTTCAATTCCGCGACGGCCAGTTCGACACATGCCGGGTAGGGCGCCGGGAAAAATTCGTCCCGGACCTCGGCGATCGTGGCGAGCTGCCCGCCCTTGTCGAGCGCCAGCCGATCGCTGCCGAACACATGGAACATCTGCAATTCCACAACATCGCCAAGACCCGCCTGAGACGCTTCCAACAGTTGCTCCATGAGCGTGAACGCATGTCGCAGTTCGGTGCGGAATTGCTCGGCATCCATCGGCGTCGGCTGCCGGTTGCAGGCGACAATGCCCGACAGAAAGACGAAGTCTCCGGCGCGACGCGCCGGGGCGTAGTGGAATTGATCGACATCGTCCTTGAGCACGGCAGGCACGACGACCTGGCCTGTTGTTGTCGCATGGGTGTGAATGGTGACGATGTTTTGATCCTTCATGGTTTTCTCTTTCAGGATTGTTTGTGGGGTGTGCGCCTTACGGTCGTCCGTTATGAGAGCGCGGCCATCGATGGGGCGATGAGGGCCTGCAATTCGTCCCTTGTGGCGCCGTCGCGCGCCTGCATCGAGAGGCCCTGCATGATCGTGGCGTAGTACCTGGCCAAAGCCTGGACGTCGGCCGATGGCGGCAGATCACCCTCGGCGACGCCGCGCCGCAGCCGGACAAGAATATGGTTTTCGGTCTCCTTGCGAATCTGTCTGAGAAGGTCGCGCAGCGGCAGGGAGTCGGTCTGGCAATTGACCACGCCGAGGATCAGCAGGCAGCCCCCCGATTGTGGCGCGCCGAGAGCCGCGTCGATGCTGGTTGATAGCATCGCAACGATCGCCTCGCGGGCCGTCTTACCGGCATCGAGTGCGCGCCGGGTGCCCGAACCGACGGTTTCGACATAAAGATCGACCGCCTCGCGAAAGGCTGCGTCTTTTGAGCCGAACGCGGCATAAAAGCTCGGAGGCGTGATCCCGAGCGCGGCAGTCAGATCGTTGAGCTGCGTCGCCTCATAGCCCTTCGACCAGAACACTTCCATGATCAGGCGAAGCGCGTGATCGCGGTCAAAACTTCGCGGTCGTCCGCGGATCGCCATGATGTCCGTCCGTCGTGATTTATGTAGTAAGATTTATATAAATAGCCCTGCGCGGGAAACAAGCGGATGCGCGGATTTTATGTAGTCAGGATTATGGAATTCAAGCTTGAGCAAATGGCACGAAGGGGCCGCGGATGCGAGCGGGGTCGCCGCGTTCGCCCATGGGGCTCAATTCAGGCCCAGGATCTCGCGCAGGTTCACATTCTCGCCATCGGACTGGGTGTCCAGCGAGGCTTTCAGTTGGCCTATCCGCTCGCGGACAAGGGCAAGCGCGCCTGCCGCATCTCCATCCGTCAGGCGCGCGAGGATCTGCCGGGAGTAATCCGACTGCCTGCCTGCCGGTTGCACGCTCTGGTGAAGCGAAAGTGCGAGCGCGAGGCAGGAGGCGTTTCGTTCCCATTCTCGGGCAAGCGTCCCGTTGCCATGAACCAGGCAAAGCAGGCTTCCAAACTCGATGTCGAACCGGCGCAGAAGCCGGAAATCATGGGCTGCCTCGGCCTTTTCTTCCGCCTTGGCGTGTTGCGCGATCCGGTCGAACTGGGAGGCGGCGATGGATGCGTGGTTCGCCGCGATTTTCTGGACGACGAATGTCTGCAGCGCCTCGCTCATTTCAAGCATCTCGAAAGCCGATTGCAGCGATGGGGATGCGACGTAGGCGCCCTTGTTGGGCGGCAGGAACACCAGCCCGTCCTGTTCCATGATCATGAGAACTTTGCGCATGACCGTGCGGCTGATCCCGTAGATGTCACACATCACGAGCTCTTCCAGCTTGACCCCTGGCTTCAGCTTGCGGTCGATAATGGCATTCCAAAGGTCAACGTGGATCTTCGCCTCGATGCCACTCAAGGATGCACTTTGCATCAATGCGGCATCTTCGCTCTGCAAGGCGGGAGAGAGGTAGTTGAACTTTGGCATCCGGGACCCGATTTCCGTAAGGCGTTCGATAAGCTTTACATGGTTCAGCAGCAGCAAATCAATCGTTGTCGGATGTATTGCGCCAAACTGTATCGATGGATTCCGATTGCGAGATGGGAGGAAGACTATCCCGGTGGCGCGGTTTCGGATCGAGTGAACGGGCCAAACACGGGAAGCCTTGCTGAAAGGTCCACGAAAATATGCCCGCAACCGATACAGATTGCGGGCATATTGTCTTCAATCAATCTCTTCCGTTAGAAGCTACGCTGCAGGCGGACGAAGCCCGACACGTAGTCGTCGTTCTTGGGCTTGCTGCCCTTGAAGGTGTCGTTGTAGTCGACCTTGACGTAATTTACGGTTGTACGGACATCAAGACCTTCGGTGATCTTGTAGTCTGCCGTGACGCCGACCTTCCAGGCATTGCCGTTGCCAAAGCTTTCGTTGGGCGATGCAGCGCCTCTCCAGGCCGCGTTGAAGAGAACGTTCCGGCGCAGATCGCCGAAATACTGAGCGCCGGGCGTGATCGCCAGCCTGTCGGTGACGTTGAGGCGATAGGAGGCCGCAACGCTCCACTTGGACGTGGACCAGTAGGAGTTCGGGTCCGACGACCAGACGGCAAAGCCCTGGAGCACGCCCGGGCCGAGATCCGCCGACACCAGGCCGCGGATGGCGCCCTGCTTCACCTCGGTGTCGTAACCGCCGAGCAGGTCGAAGGATGCGCCGCCGAGCGAGACCGAAACGATGCCTTCGACGCCAACCCCGTTGTTCTTCGAGGTTAGGCCTTCGAGCTCGTCGATGGCGATACCTGCCTGGAACGCGCCGGCGTCATAGGTGTAGGAGATCGAGTTGAAGACGGTCGTGTCGTTACCGCTGATGTCGGTCTCGCCGTTCAGACCCTTGTCCCACCAGCTGGCGAAGTGGCCAGCACGCAAGCCCGCGAGCTGGATGTAGGCTTCGTCGAGCTTGAAGTTGTTGTGGGCGTCGTTGTCGGTATCGGCCTGAATGGCGATGTAGCTGGTGAGCGCGCCGTATTCCGTATCGTTCTTCGCCTCGAGGATCAGCTGCGCGCGGGCAAAAGCATCCCAGTCTGAAGTCGACTGCTTGCCTTCCCAGCGACCAGCGCTTTCGCGCGGACCGAAGTTCGTCTGGAAGCGTACATAACCGCCGATACGCAGGCAGGTTTCGGTTCCGGGAATGTAGAAGAAGCCGGTGCCGAATGCGTCGCAGACACGGACGTATTCCGTCGGCTCCGGTTCGGCCGCGATGATTGCGTCTGCCGCCTGGACGCTGGACGTCGCCGCGATCGCGGCAGCCGATCCCAAAAGTATGCTTTTCATCGTCATGGGAAAATCCCTCTCATTGTTCGATCAGGCAAGACGGCCGCATCACCCGATGTGGATCCGCGACCTACTTGCTTCGCGCTGTGGTTGTTGGCGCCACCCGATCTTCGGCTGGCCAGCGCGTGCAATCGGGTATCACGATTTTCCCGAAAGTGAATTCATAAAATTTATAATCTCAATTCAAAATTACAGCATGATCGATCCATATTGCAAAATTGCTACATATTAGCATTTCGCCAGACTGAATTCCGTTGGTGGGGCGTTTGCTTTCATGGTTGCTATAATCTGAATTGAGATTCATATTTTTATGTATTGACTTTGAATCGTGCGGTGTTAGAAAAACGCTGCCTTGAGAAGAAGGCGATCTCCAAGTGGTCAACGCCGCCAGTCCATCCCTGCGACTGGCGGCGTTCGCTTTTGGCTCCGCGGCAACGCGAATCGTCTCGCCTCGGCACGTTGCTGGAGCGGCGCAAGCGGGCGGCAGGGAACGGGCTCTGGCCATCGCCCGACGCTGCAGATCGACGAGGGCGGGCAACAAGCGCTGCCGGAAAGATGGCGTCCGGTTTCCGCAACGGTTGTGCCGGTTCCAATCGGAAAGCTTCGGGATCGGGCAGGCGTTGTGCTGGTGGAGCGCGAACGCGCGGACACGACTGCAACCGCAGCCGTGTGGGCAGAAGCCGCCTTTTTCAGCCCAGGCGGGCTACGGCCATTCGGGCATGCTCATAAGGACTGTAGCACTCGGATCCCTGCAGGCGCGCGACGATGGCTATGGGATCCCAGATCGGCTTCGTTTGCGCCGTGAAAAGATCGGCAGACAGATGATGATCCTGTGCCTTGAAGTGGCCGTCGCGGACGCCGTTCTCGATGATACCTCCGACGATGCCCTGAAGCCGTCGGAGATGTTTGCGGGAGACCGGTCGATCGATGGCGAGAAGCAGGGCTTCGCGGCGAGGCGATGCGGCCGTCAACACGTGCAGGCTCAGGAAGTGCAGGCTGAGGCGGTGCTGGTCGAGAAGGTGGTCGACGAGCTTGTCCGGCGCTTCGACCGGTCGGCGCGCGTTCGCCGTTGCAACGGCAATCCGTTCTTTCAGCACTCTGAGGATGACGGCATCAAGGTGGTGTCCGGCGGTCAAGGTATTGATGGAGAGCACGCTCGAGATCCCGAATGGTGGCTCTTTACGAGCCTCTGCTGCACATGTCCGGGATCGCAGGGATCCCGACCGTCTGCATGCCATGACCCTACGGCGATGGAGAGATGCCGTGCCGATTGCCAATACTTGGCGAAGCGGCTTGCGGATCGAGTTGCAGTCCGCAACGCAGCTGAAGCTGGAGGTTCATCCTTGACCAATGCATAGCTGGATGGCTATGTGTCGTGCATAGCCATTCGGGTATGGACTCCGTGACCGTGTCGGAGGATCCGACCCGCGACGAACTGACGGAACAGTCGAGGTCCGCGCATGTCTGAGAAGAAAGTCGGAAAGAACGCATCGAAAGCTGCTTCCGCTGCGCCAAGGGCAACGAGCGGACGCAAGACTCCGCCGACAAAGTCGGCCGATGGCGTCGTCCTCCTGACCGGCGGCAACCCGCAGATCGCCAAGGGCTATGGAGACGCCCCGATACAGCAATACATCGCTGCGATGCCGGGATGGAAAAGCGATCTGGGCAAACGTCTTGACCGGCTGATCGTTGAGGCCGTTCCCGGTGTCGAAAAGGCGGTCAAGTGGAACTCTCCCTTTTATGGCATGGAAAAGGATGTCTGGTTCCTCGGCTTTCACTGCATGACGAAATACGTGAAGGTCGCTTTCTTCCGTGGCGCGCAGTTTAGCCCCATGCCGCCCGGCACGTCGAAACAGCCGGATGTGCGCTATCTCGACATCTATGAGGCCGACGAACTCGACGAGGCGCAGTTTCTGGACTGGGTCAAACAAGCCAGCGAGCTACCGGGCGAAAAAATGTAAAGCGTCGCCGCAGCGCGAATCCGCCGCCGACCGGAATGGCCGGGCCGGGCTTGCTTCCAAGCGGCACCTCAATCGGCGTTGCCCACCATGAGGACCTGCATGACTGCGGCCATTGCAGGGTCGGTGCCGGCGGCATAGTCGGCAAAGCTCGTCGAGCGCGGGATGTCCGGCTGAAGCGGGCCTGCCGGAACGTCATAGGCGTAATTCAGGAGGAAACAGGTCCTGATCTCCGACAGGCTGCATCCGTGTTCCCAGTCGTGATAGGCCGTCGAATAGCGGATATTGATCTTCGAGTTCGGCAAAACCGTGCGGCCGCCTTCACCCCAGAACTGCAGCCGGTCTCCCATCGGCTCGCCGACAAGCACCGTGCGCGTGCCGCCGAAATGCCTCAGGCGCGCCGCCGTGCTGATCGCCGCCGAAAAGGTATTTGCGCTGGTCAGCACAAACAGTCGTCCGTCAGGCGGCAGGATGGCCGGGAGCCTTTGCGAGAAATCGGCGGTCAATTCGTAGTTACCGCCATTGTTGAACCGCAGATCGACGACTGCATTGCGTATGGGCTTTTTCTCCGCTTCATCCAGCATCTTGGCGAGCCCCTGCGAAAGGCCTTCCGGCGTGGCATCCCTGATGCGGTTGATCTGGACATAGAGCAGATCGGGCAAGGGGTAGTGGTGCCAATAATTGGCGTCGGGGCGCGTGAGATAGGCCGGCAGCGTGACGTCGTCGAGCACGTGCCGCCACCCGACGTCGCGACCGGTCTGCGACAGGGGACTGAAATCGCGTCGTGGCCAGACATGGGCGGTTAACGGTTCCGGCGCGCCGGGCGTGGCAAGAAGAGGGATTTGCGCGACGTTTCCATCCTTAAGACGGATGAGATAGGCGCTTTCCTGCGGGCTTTCGGCAAGGCCGGCGGCATGGAGCAGTTCCGGCGAAATTGCGACATTCGGGACGAATTCCCTGCCGAGATTGGCGGGTCCGCCGAAATGGGGCCGCAGCGCATCGACAACGGCCTCCGTCGCCCGTCCATTCACCTCAAGGATCTCTCCGCCCAGAAGGTGCGATTGCTCGCCTGTCGCTGCGATCACGAACAGGCCTTCGGCAAACCAGCCGAGCCGGACGGGAACCGCATTGAAACTGTGACCACCGACAAGCCCGACGACACTGGTGTGCCCATTGTCGGCGAGCGCGACCGCCTTTGCAGCCGCCATCGCCAGGCCAGCGCGGTCGAGATCGCCGGCCCGTTGTTCGATCGCATCAAGGGAGCCCGTAAACGCTGCCTGGGCGGCTGGCGAAAAGCTTCGGTCAACCTCGATCAGGCGCCGCAGATGGGCAAGGTCCTGCCTGTTGCGTTCCAGTTGCGAGGCTGCGGCCGGAAAGTCGCTCCGGGGATAGGTCTTCAGCGTTGGGTAGAGAATGACGGCAAGCGGCGCGACCACCAGGAGAAGCAGGGCGGCCAACATGATCGATGCAATCCGAACGCCGCGTCGCCGCCAAAACTTCTTGCCGCTCGGTGCCGGACCGTCCTTGCGGTCTTGCGTCTCGTTTCCCATCGATTGCCGCCCCCATCGGCGCGCCTCTTAGAAGCGCGATCCATCCCCACGTTCGGCGCTCCCTGCCGGGCCGGCGGCATCCCTTCACCATTGCCGCGATCCCTATTCGGGCGCGCGACAATGACGCAGGTCTGGCGATCGGCCAGACAAGACGTAGGAACGGCGGCTCGACAATTCCATGTTCGCCGCCGCGGAAAATCAAAAAGCCGGTTCGGTCCCGTATTCGTCGTGCCGCCGGTTCCAGACATAGGGTTCTGTCTGCGGCCATCCCGCGGGAGAGGCTTCCCATGTTTCCTGGCGACCGTAGGGCGTCAGATCCAGATAGGTCCACATGCTGCCGAGATACTCGACGCCACGCGCACCGTTGAAATAGGTGCGGTAGATATGATCGCCGTCCCTGAGGAAGACGCTGACGCCATGGCGCTCGCTGGTCCTTGTCGGGTCATCCGGATCGGCGACCGTGGCTCCCATGTCGTGGTTGAAGTCGCTCGCCATGGACGAGTACCAGACTGGGTGCTGCCACTGCATCCGGGCCTGGTATTTCTGCAGCGTCTCCAGCGGCGCGCGCGAAATCAGCACGATGGACGTATCGCGTGCGTTGAGATGCGCCGGATGGGTCATCGCGTCCACGACCCAGGAGCAGCCGTCGCAGCCCGCCTTCCATCCGGGCGCGAACATGAAGTGATAGACGATCAGTTGTCGCCGTCCGTCGAAGAGGTCGGCGAGGCTTACCGTGCCTTCGGGCCCCTCGAACGAATAGTCCTTGTCGATCCTGACCATCGGCAAGCGTCGGCGCGCGGCACTCACTTCATCGCGTGCGCGGGTAAGTGCCTTCTCCCTGGCAATCTGTTGTTCGAGTGCGACTTGCCACTCATCCATTGAAGCGATTTTAGGCAGCATTCTCAATCATCTCCCTTTTCCGCGGTTTGCTTGGAGGTGTCGGTGCAAAGCTGACTCCGATCGACGGCATCCAGCCGTCAGGCTCGGTTGCAGTTCTCGCGAAAGCTCGCAAACAGGTCTCATCGGCGCCGTCTCCGTTGCGTCCAGTTTCAATATGTTGCAAAAACATAACATGTCAAGCAAGCAGGACGAAGATCTGGTTTTCAAGGCGTTGGCTCACCCGCGCAGGCGGGCGATGCTCGATTGTCTCAAGGGCGAGGCGCAGGCCACGGGCATGCTCTGCGCGGCCTTTTCAGACATGGATCGCTGCACCGTGATGCAGCATCTGAAGGTGCTGGAGGACGCCGAGCTGATCATCGTCAGCTGGGCAGGACGCGAGCGCTGGAATTATCTCAATGCGCTGCCGATCAAGCACATTTACGACCGCTGGATCAGCGACTATGCCGCCCATGCCGTGACCATTCTCGACAGGCTGAAGACCGATCTCGAAGGGTAAATCTGAAGATAGTGTGAATTACGGATCACTTAAACAGTATTCATTTGTGTATAGTTTTCCGACAATCGACAATGTTCTGCCTATTTGAGGGGAGTGATATTTAGTGAAATTACGAGACGCGAAAGAATTTCTACCTTTCCTGGCAAGTGTTTCGAAAGCGTCGCTTTCATGCTTGCGCTCCACTCGTTCGTTGAGTAGGGAATTCTCGTCGGTTTCCGAAAGGAAATAACAGGGAATTCGCCGCGGCTCGCCGCGAAACGAAACTGCCCCCGCAACTGTAGGCGGCCAGTCCTCTCTCGAAAATGCCACTGGGCGATGGTCCGGGAAGGCCGAGAGGGAGCCAAGACCCGCCAGTCAGGAGACCTACCGACACCTGTAACTGAACAAGCCGGGCGGGGTGTCCGGGGAGGTTGTCGATGTCGTTGGTCGCGCCACAAGTGCCGGCTGTCGATGTTCTCTTGAACATCGGTTCGATCATTGCGTCCTGGCTCGTCCCCTCCGATCCGCGCGATCAACAGATCGGAGACAATGTGCCATGACCGCTTCGCGTTTCCTGCTTGCCGCCTCTGGCTTCGCCTTCTTCGCCACCGCCGCTGCTGCCGAACCCACCGCCTATCCGCTGACCCTGGACAATTGCGGCGAGACGATCACCTTCGACAAGGCGCCGGCGACCTCGGCGACCGTCGGGCAGGCGGCAACCGAGGTTCTCTATTCGCTCGGCCTCGGCGACAAGGTTACGGGCACGTCGGTCTGGTTCAATGACGTGCTGCCGGAATTTGCCGAGGTCAATGCCAAGGTTCCGCGCCTGGCGGACAACGACCCGAGCTTTGAAAGCGTCGTCGCCAAGAAGCCGGGGCTCGTCGCCGTGCAGTTCGTCTGGCACGTCGGCCCCGAAGGGATCGTTGCGACCCGAACCCAGTTCCACGAAGTAGGAATTCCGACCTATGTCCTTCCGGCCGACTGCGTCGCCAAGGACAACTCGGTGGGTGTGGACGGCACGCGAAGCGCGCTCTTCTCGACTGCCAGCATCCATCAGGGCGTGCGTGAACTCGCGCAGATCTTCGATGTTCAAGACAAAGGCGAGGCATTCGTCGCAGAACTCGCCAAGCGTGAGGCCAACGCCATTGAGCAGGCCAAGGCGCTCAATTTGAAGGATGTGTCTGCGGCCTTCTGGTTCTCCAGCGCGGAGATGGACATCGATCCCTATGTGGTCGGCCGGAAGGGAGCGCCTGCCTACATGATGGATAAGCTCGGCATCCGCAACGTGGTCGGCTCGGACGAAGAATGGCCGGTCGTCGGTTGGGAAACGATCGCCAAGGCCAACCCCACCATGATCGTCATCGCCAAGATGGATCGCCGGCGCTTTCCGGCCGACGACTACCTGAAGAAGATCGAGTTCCTGAAGACCGATCCGGTTGCCAGCCAGATGGATGCGGTGAAGAACAACCGCATCGTCGTCATGGATGCGCACGCGATGGACGCCACGATCAGAACGGTCGCCGGTATTGAAGTTCTCTCCGCTGCGCTTAAGGATTTCGGGTTGGCGAAGTGAAGACCGGCCTCTCGCGGCGCGCCCCTGCTTCCCGGCTTGGCCGGGCAGCCACGGGGACATTGGCTCTGTTTGCCACCGTTCTTGCCGGAACCTGCATCGGTGAAACGCCGATACCCGTCTTGACGGTTCTCCAGACCTTGGGGAACAAGATTTTCGGCGCGACCTATGGGCTCGATCCCATCGATGTCGGGATCATCTGGAACTACCGCCTGCCGCGGGCGATCGTTGCCGCCTGCTGCGGGGCGGGCCTCGCGGTTTCGGGCATGGTGCTCCAGTCCCTCCTGCGCAACGCCCTGGCGGATCCCTATCTTCTCGGCATCTCCGCCGGCGCCTCGACCGGCGCCGTGGCCGTTACCGTCGCCGGCCTCGGGGCTGGCGCGGTCTCGATGTCGCTCGGCGCCTTTGTCGGCGCCGTGACGGCTTTCCTCATGGTGGCGATCCTCGCCCGTGCCGCCGGTGGCGGGGTCACTCTGCGCGGAACAGGGCAGATCGTGCTTGCCGGCATCGCCGGATCGCAACTGTTCAACGCGCTGACCTCTTTCATCATCACCAAGTCGGCCAATGCGGAGCAGGCGCGGGGCATCATGTTCTGGCTGCTCGGCAACCTCAGCGGTGCGCGGTGGCCGGACGTCTGGCTGGCCGTGCCCGTGGCCCTTGTCGGGCTCGGCGCCTGCATCTGGTATGCCCGCGCGCTCGACGCCTTTTCCTTCGGGGCGGAATCCGCCGCGTCGCTCGGCGTACCCGTGCGGGCCGTCCAGGTGGTGCTGATCGGCCTTACCGCGCTGGTGACGGCCGTGATGGTCAGCATCGTCGGCTCCATCGGCTTCGTCGGGCTCGTGATACCGCATGCGGCCCGTTTCCTCGTTGGTGTGCGTCATGGCCGGCTCGGCCCGGCAACCGCCCTCATCGGGGCGGTCTTTCTGATCGCGGCGGATATCCTGTCGCGGACGATCGTTCCTGGCCAGGTGCTGCCGATCGGCGTGATCACCGCCCTGGTTGGGGCACCGGCCTTTGCCCTGATCCTTATCCGCGGGAGGCACCGATCATGATCCTGGAAGCACGCGATCTCGGCTGGTCCGTCCGCGGCAAGGCGATCGTTTCCCATGTCGATCTCGCCGTGCGGCAGGGAGAGACACTCGGCCTTGTCGGCCCCAACGGCTCCGGCAAATCGACCTTGATGCGGCTGCTGGCCGGCATCGTCCGGTCGACGTCGGGCGAGGTGCGGATCAACGGGCAGATGCTGCACGCCATGCCACGCCGCCAGGCTGCCCAGTTGATCGCCTTCCTCGAGCAGCAAGCCGAGACGACGGAAGCGATCTCGGTTCGCGATGCGGTTGAACTTGGCCGCACGCCCTGGCTCACGCCGCTGCAGCCCTGGTCGGCGGAAGACGACCGGATCGTCAGGCAAGCGCTCGACGATACCGATATGGCGGGCTTCGAAAACCGTTCGTGGGCAACACTTTCCGGCGGGGAACGCCAGCGGGTTCACCTGGCGCGGGCCTTGGCGCAACAGCCGCAGGTCCTGTTGCTCGACGAGCCGACAAATCACCTGGATATCCAGCACCAGCTTTCGATCCTGAAGCTGGTGGCTGACCTGCCGATAACCTCCGTCGTCGCCTTACACGATCTCAACCAGGCCTTTGGCTGCGACCGCGTCGGCATGATGTCCGCCGGCCGGCTGGTGGCGCTGGGGCCGCCGCGTGAAGTCCTGACCGTCGAACGGATCGCCGCCGTCTTCGGTGTTCGTGCGAGCATCGTCGTCGACCCCGAGGACGGAACCTCCATCTTCCGCTTTCATTCAGCCTAGCAAGGATTTACATGCGCGCGCTTCTCCTCGGATTGTCCCTGTTTCTCACCGCTTTCCAGTTCGCCCAAGCCGAAATGCACGAGGTGAAGATGCTCAACCGTAACGCTTCGGGACCGATGGTCTATGAGCCAGACTTCCTCCAGATCGCCCCCGGCGACACGGTGAAATTCATCGCTGCCACCAGCGGCCACAACGCGGCGACGGTCGACGGCATGGTTCCCGAAGGTACCGCTGGTTTCAAGGGCGGGATCAACGAGGAGATCGAGGTCACGCTCGACGCGGAGGGGTTCTACGGGATCAAGTGCTCGCCCCATTTTGCGATGGGAATGGTGATAGTGATCCGTGTCGGCGACGCGAAGGTCGACACAGGCTTTGCGGCGGCCAAGGTTCCGGCCCGGGCGCGCAAGCGGTTTGACGAGATCCTTGCCAGGAACGGTTTCGGAAAGTGACGAACGACACCGAAGAAGGGGCAGGGCGCGCGAATTTTCATCTGAAGGAAGCGATCCGCAGCTACTGGTCGGAGCGCGCGAGGACCTTCGATCTCGCTTTCGGCCACGGCATCCTGTCTGAAGCCGAGTTTTCCGCCTGGCAGGAACCGATCCGCGCCACCCTTGGCGTGAAGCCGCTGCGCGTGCTTGAACTTGCCTGCGGCACGGGCGAGGTCACAAGGCTCATCCACGATCTTGGTCACGAGGTTACGGCGCTGGACTTCTCCGAAGCGATGCTTTCCGTCGCCAAGGCGAAACACGCCGGCAAACCGCGGCTGCGCTTCATCCTTGCCGATGCCGAAAACACCATGGAGCCGGATGCCGCCTATGACGCGATCGTTTGTCGCCACCTCGTCTGGACGCTTACCGAGCCCGAGGCGACCTTTCGCGAGTGGCACCGGTTGCTGCGACCGGGTGGGAAGCTGGTGATCTATGACGGGGACTGGGCGCAGCCTTCTCCGATCGGACGTCTCGCCGAACGCCTGGTGGCCTTGATCGACAGGTTTTCCGGGCCCGATCCCTATTACGACGGGTCGTTGAGCCAACGCCATGCCGAGATCATGCGTGCCCTGCCTTTCGGTCGCGGGCTGCGGTTCGAGCAGCTTTCCGGTCTGTTGGAGGAGGCGGGCTTCAAAGGGATCGAGAAAATGTCCCATGCGCCGGTCGCTCGTGCCCAGCGCAAGTCGGCCAACCTGCGAAACTGCCTCCGCACCTTCGTCTACAGGCGCTTCATCCTGACCGCGCATTCGTCGACTGCGCGCTAGACCCCAGTGCCCTGAACCGCGAGGCGCTGGTTCAATCGGTGACGCCGCACCAACCCGGCAGGAAGCTGGCGGACTTGCCGTGGGCAAGATCGAGCGCGTCGTGCACGGCCTTGTCGATGTCATTGGCGATGCGTTTTGCATCGATGCGCGAGCGCAGGAAGTTTGCCCACATGAACTCGCTGTAGGGCGTTGCGTCCTTGGCGTAACCGCCGGCGCGGCGGAGCGCGCCCGCAAGCGACCGGTAGGGGTCGTCGACGAGGCCGGCGATCGTGCGCGGCAGGTCCTGGTGCGATCGCCGCAGGCCCTGTGCGTCGAACGGATACATCCAGTGGCGGTGGTCCATGACCGACCAGAACTCGTCCTTGGACAGGTGGCTGAGATCGAACACGATGCTGGTCAGCACATGCGCGACGCCTTCCTCGTGCAGGGCGCGCACGAGATGATGATGGTCGACCAGATACGGTCGCTCCTTCGGGCCGAGCACCACCGGTACCATATGATGTCCCAGGAATTCCGCGCCATGCCGCTTGGCAGTCTTGCGCCATTCCCGCCGTTTTTCAGTGACTTCGAGGAAGCCGACGGTGATCTGGGTCGGGCGAAGTTCGGCGATGTCGATCGGTTGCAGTTGCGGCTCATAGTTTGGGGTCATCGAACGGCTCCGGGTAGGGACGCGGTCGTTTCGGGTTGGGAGGCGGCAGCTACGGCATCATCGACGCTGTAGCTGAGATAGGTGAGAAGCGGGGGAGCGGCCAGGGCGATCATGTCGCGGACCCGGTCATGCACCCGTGCATAATAGAGGTGCTTGCCCTGGGCGCGCACAAGCGTGTCGAATTCGATCAGCGCATCGAGCGCGGTGCTGTCGAGGTCGAAGCTTTCCTCGAGGCTGAGGATGACGGCGCGTGCGGTCTGATCGTGGCCGATCCGTGCGGCCGTCTCGGTCAGGATGGCATCCGCATTGGCAAAGAACAGAGGTTGCGCCGGACGCCAGATGGCGATGCCCGGCATCGTTTGCGCGTCCGCGTGGCGGGCGATGTCGACGAAGTCATGGCCTTGTCCCAGGCGACCAAGGGAGGCGACATAGGGTGTGGCCAGCCTGTGCAGCAAGACGGCGAGCGAAAGTGCGACAGCAATGGTGATGCCGTTGACGACGCCGAAGGCGATGACCCCGACTGCCGCTGCCAGGGCGATGACAACGTCGTGTTTCAGTTTCCACAGCCGCAAAAGCGGCCGAGGATCGAGCGCATGCGCCAGGGCGGCAATGACGACGGCAGAAAGGACCGGCTCGGGAAGGCTCTGAAGCAGATCGGCGCCAAGGACGACGAGCAGCGCAAGGCCGACTGCGGCGACGAGCGCCGTCATTCGGGTTTGCGCACCAGCAGCCTCGGCCGCGGAGCCCGCCGAAAAACCGGCGCCGACGGGCATGCCCTGTGCGATGGCAGAGGCGGCATTGGCAGCGCCGAGCGCCAGCAGTTCTCGATTGGCCGTCACGCTTTCGCCGTGACGCAATGAAAGCGACCGGATCGTGCCCCAGGATTCGGCAAAGAGGATGAGAACGAGCGGCAAGGTGTAGGGAACAAGCTGCCGGATCTGGCTCCATTCGACGAGCGAGAGCGACGGCAAGGTCATCGAGATCGACATCGGTCCGACCACCGCCACGCCGTGGCCCGCAAGGTCCAGCAGCCTGGAAGCCAGGATGCCGGCGCAAAGCACCAGAAAAGCGCCGGGAAGAAACGGAGCGCGCCGCAGCACGAGGAGGGCGGCAAGGGACGCGACGCCGACGGCGATGCTCACCATGTTCCACCGGGGCAGCGCCGCAAAAAGCCCGGCGATCTGATGGACGATGTCGGTTACCGGCACCTCGATGCCGGTAACGGTAGGCAATTGCCTGACGATGATGGTGACCGCCAGCCCGAAGGCGAAGCCACGAAGAACGGGGCGGGAGATGAAGCTTGCGAGGTTTCCAAGCCGCAGCAGGGAGGCCACGACGAAGAGCAGACCCGTCAGCGCCACCATCACCGTCACCAGTGCCATCTTGTCCGCCGTCGAACCGGGCAACGCCGCGATCGTCGCCGCAAGAATGGCGGCCGACGACGATGTCGGGGATACGATGGCAAAACGGCTGCGGCCGAGGATGGAATAGGTCAGGCAACCGACGATAGCCGCGACGACGGCGTGCTGCGGTGGCAGGCCGGCGATACCGGCATAGGCAACAGCTTCGGGCAGCATCAATCCGGCGACGGACAGACCCGCGATCCAGTCCCTGTTGCCCACGCTCGTCGCAACCTTTCTCCTGCTGCCCGCCAGAGAATCTAGCGGATTGCCAGGCGAAATCCATAGCGCGCCCGGGGACGCCGCCCAGCATCAAAACTGCCGGGAGGCCCTGGCGCGTCCGCCGACGGATTTCTCCCCGTCTTCGCCGACGTTGAGGAGCAGGCCGAGATCGAGCAGCCAGAAATCGGCGGTTGCCAGCGAGATCCCCGCCGTCAGATTGCCGAACAGGCCGGAGCCGTCGAGCCCGGAATAGCCGGCCGTCGCGCCGAGCTTCGGCGTCAGCGTCGATCCGTTTTCGAGCAGGAAAGACCGTTCGATCTCGGCGCCGAGGCTCACCCGGAACTGCTCCTGGTCGAAGCCGTCGATGGTGATCCTGTCGCCGGCGCTGTTGTGCACGGTGTAGTCGTCGACCGTTTCGGAGAAGTAGACGGCGCGCAGCTTCGGCGTCAGCACGGTCGATGGATCGAGATCCCACTGACCCTCGATCGCCGTATCGACCATCCATCGCGTCGTGTCGAACGTGCCGTCCCAGAAGGCGGTGTCGATGTCGTTGGCCGAGCCGCCGTAGAGCAGGCTTGTATCCCAGAACACGCCTTTGCCGAGTTCCAGCGATGCATAGGGGCCGGCGAGCCAGCCGTTTCCCGTCAGTTCGGCATCGGCGTCGGTCGGGTCCGTCATCCGGTCGTAGTGGAAGGACAGGCCGACCAGCGCCTTTTCCGACAGCAGGTAGTCGGCGCCGACGTTGAGCATTGCGAAGCTGCCCCACTTGCCGTCGTTCTCGTCGCGGCTATGCGCCAGGAAAGCGAGATCGACCCAGGCATTGAAGGCCCTTGGCTGGGCGTCGGAGATGCCGTCGGCGGCATCCCGCGCGGCGTCGAGCTGCGCCAGGCTGGTGCTGAGGTTCGCGGTCATGCCGTCTTCGGACGGCGACATTCGCGCCGTGATCGTATCGGCCGCCCGCTCCATCTGGCGCCGTTCCAGGAGACCTGGAACAAAGATGCCTGTCGCGATGAGGTCTTGCCGGGTGGCGACGAAGCCCCGCACGAGGGCGTCGATGTCTTCCGCCACCTGCTGTGCACCGAAGGAAAGATTGTAGGTGATGGTGCCGGTGTTCGAGACGCCGAGCGCACTGGTCAGGCGGTAACCCACCCTTGCCTTGCCGGAAAAGGCAGGGTTCGGCGTGAACTGCAGATACCATCCGACTGGTGTGCCGACCGGCCCGGCCTGTGCGAGCTGGCCACGAATGATCGCCGCCGTACCGGCGCTCGCCGGCTCGACGAAGCTCAGCTGCGCTTCGGTGAAAGGCCCGCCGGTTGCGCCGCGGTTGAGGTAGACGTCGGCTGGCGTCGCGCCGGCCGGAACGTCGATCACCTTGTCGCCGACGGTGATCTCAGGCGGTGTGACCGTCAGTCTGTATGTCTCGGTTCCGGTCGCGCCGTTGCCGTCCTCCGCCCGGATCGAGAAGGCGTATTCGCCTTCGCTCCTGGGGCCAAGCGGTCCGGTCAGTTCACCGGTCGAGACGTTGAGGACCATGCCATCAGGCAGTGCGCCCGACGCGATCCTGTAGAGCATCGGCGCCCGTCCACCCACGGCGGTGATTTGCTGCCGGTAATCTTCGCCGGCCATGGCATTGGCAAGACTTCCGCCAGCTGGCGTAAAGGTGAAGGCCGGCGCGCTCACGGTGATCGTCACCGTCGCCGCGGTGGATGTGCCGGCGGCGTTGCTTGCGGTGTAGGTGAAGCTGTCCGAACCGGAATAGTCGGCAGCCGGCGTGTAGCTGATCGTCGTTCCCGTGCCGTTTGCGGTGCCATGGGACGGTTGCGAAGCAACCGCAACGCTGTCGGCCGGATCGCCGGTGATGTTGAGCGGGATCGCATTGCCCGAGGATTTGGCCGCAACCGTTACGGAAACAGCATGGACGATCGGTGCACTGAGGGCCGGGACAATGGTCAGCGAATAGGCGGCTCCATCCGTTGCGCCATAGGCGTCAGTCGCGGCGATCGTAAACGCGTTGCTTCCGGCCGCCGTCGGCGTGCCGGCCAACACGCCGGTGGCTCGATCGAGCGTCAGGCCGGCGGGAAGCGATCCTCCGGCAAGCGTGAAGCTATAGGGCGCCGACCCGCCGGAGGCGGTGATGGCCTGACTGTAGGCGACGCCGGTGGTGCCCCCGGGCAGCGCACCGGCGGCAGGGGTGAGGGCAACAACCGGAAAAGCTGCGGTCAGCGAATAGCTCGCCATCGTCGATGCGCCGTAGGCGTCTGTCGCAGCGATTGTAAACGCGTTGCTTCCGGCCGCCGTCGGCGTGCCGGCCAACATGCCGGTTGCCCGATCGAGCGTCAGGCCGACGGGAAGGGATCCTCCCGCAAGCGTGTAGCTATAGGGCGCCGACCCGCCGGATGCGGAGATGGCCAGGCTGTAAGCGACGCCGGTGGTACCCCCGGGCAGCGCACCGGCGGCAGGGGTGACAACGACAGTCGGAAACGTTGCGGTCAGCGAATAGCTCGCCGTCGTCGATGCGGCGTAGGCATCTGTCGCGGTCACCGTGAAGTTGGCGGTCCCGGTGGTCGTCGGGGTGCCGCTGAGCGCGCCGGTTGGACCGTCCAGCGTCAGGCCTGCCGGCAAATGTCCCGCCGAGACGACATAGCTATAGGGAGCCGACCCGCCCGAGGCGGATATGGTCTGGCTGTAGGCAGCGCCGATGGTGGCGCCCGGCAAGGCGCCGGCTGAGGGGCTGAGATCGATGGTCGGAAACGCGACGGCTATCGTATAGGCTGCAGACGCCGAGGCGGAGTAGGCATCCGTTACAGTGACGGTGAAACTGGTGCTCTCCGATGCGGATGGCGTGCCGCTGATGACGCCGGTTAACGGCTCGAGTGTCAGGCCTGCCGGCAGTCTTCCAGCCGTAAGGGCGTAGTTATAGGGGCCCGATCCACCGGATGCGGATAGGCTCAGGCTGTAGGCGATCCCGGTCGTGGCGTCGGGCAGGGCGCTTGCTGCCGGCGAAACGACGATCGTCGGATAGGACACGTTCAGTGCGTAGGCCGCGCTGGTCGATGCGCCATAGGCATCGGTCGCGGTAAGGGTGAAACTCGAGTTGCCGATGGTTGTCGGTGTGCCACTGAGCGTGGCTGTCGCCGCATCGAAGGTGACGCCCGTCGGAAGTGTCCCCGCCGTCAGCGCGTAGGTATAGGGCGCCGACCCACCGGAGGTGGAGATGATCTGGCTGTAGGCAACGCCGGTCTTTCCGCCTGGAAGGGTGCCGGCTGCGGGCACCATGGCGATCGTCGGATGCGCGACCTCGACGGCGTAGGTTGCATTGTGAGGGCAACCATAGACATCAGTCATGTCGACGGTGAAATCGTATGTGCCTGCTCGTGTCGGTGTCCCGGTGAGCGTGTTGGTTGCATGGTCGAATGTCAGCCCTGGCGGCCAGGAGCTCGAGCTGATGGTGAATGCTCCAATCCCCGATCCCGAAGCGGAAATGTTCTGGCTGTAAGGAACGCCCGTGAGCGCGCCTGACAGAAGGCTCCCCCTTGAGGGGGTGAAGGAGACCGTCTGACAGACGATGGTCAGAGAATAGTTGGCTTCTCCGGTTGCACCGTAGGCGTCGGTGGCCGTGATCCTGCTGTTGAAGGTGCCTGTTGCCGTCGCAACGCCGCTGAGCGTGCCGGTTGCCGGATCCAGGGAGATGCCGGGTGGCGGAGCGCCCGCGGTTATCTGGAACGTGTTAGGGGCAGTTCCGTTCGAGGCCGAAAAGCTCTGACTGTAGGGCCGCCCGGCCACGCCGCCAGGAATGGGGCCCGGAGAGGGTGTCAGCTCAAGGGTCGGCCGTGTCACGGTGATCGAGACAGTCGCAGCCACCGAGGTTCCCGACAGGTTGGTGGCGGTGTAGGTGAAGCTGTCGGTTCCGGAATAACCTGCTGTCGGGGTATAGGCAATCGTGGCGCCCGAAACGCTTGTCGTTCCATGACTTGGACTGGCGCCGATCGCCACGCTGTCGGGAACACCTCCGGTGATGTTCAGTGTGATCATGTTGGCCGACGAGTTCGCGGCGACGGTTGCCGAAACGGCGTTCGCGGTTGCCGGCGCAATATAGGTGTACTGATCCGCCGCCAGGGTCGCGCTCGTGCCGCTGGGAGTGGTGACCGTAACATCGTATGTACCGGCGGCATTGACGGGCGCTGTCGCGGTAATCGAGGTCGGGCTGGTCACCGTGAAGCTCGCTGCCGATGCTCCGAACCGGACTGCGGTTGCGCCGGTGAAGTCGGTGCCGGTCACGGTAACACGTGTGCCGCCGGCCGTCGGACCGCTTGCGGGGCTGACACCCGTCACTGTCGGCGGCGGCACGACAGTCAACGCGGCGTTGTTTGAGGCTGCAGTCGGCGTGCAGGCGCCAACGGCGATGACGCGATACATGTAGCCGTTCATGCCGCTCGTTGCGCCAGAAATGGTCAACGTGGCCGTAGTCGCGCCGGAATAGAGAGCGTTGTTGGAGATGCTGTTGAAGCCGGCCCCCTGGTCCACCTGCCATTGATAGCCCGTGGCACTGCTCGCCGTCGCACTGAAGGTGGTGTTGCCTCCGACCGGGATCGTCGACGCCGACGGCTGCCCGGTGATCCGCGGGCCACTGCGAACCGTGAGCGCTGCGGGATCGGATGTGGCGTCTGGCGAGGCAGAACCGGTTACGATCGCGCGATAGAGATAACCGCTCAAACCAGCCGTCGCAGTGGTGATCGTCAGGGTCGATGTCGTTGCGCCCGCGTACTGCCCGCTGTTGCTGATATTCGCGAATCCGGCCCCCTGGTCCACCTGCCACTGAAAGCCGGTGGCGTTGGACGCGCCGACGCTGAAGATGGTGTTGGCACCGGCACAGATCGTCGAAGCGGTCGGCTGTGCCGTAATCGAGGGGGGCGCCGCCGCTCGGGCGCGATCGGGAAGTGTGACGACCGACGAGACGGCCAGAAGAATGATCGTGGTCGCCGGCAAGAAGCGTCTTAACGCTGCTCTCAAGTGGATGGATGCCTTTTTGGCGTGAACGCAAGGTGCCGCAAAAAGGCTGGACACCCTGGCGCGCAGAAAACTTGCGGCGCATGACGATGCGCCGCTTGCCATGAAATGCATGCCGACCTCACTCACTCCCTCGCGGGAGTCCCCTCATTGGACGCTTCGTCCGCGTATCCGCGTATCCGCGCATCGAGCCGCCGCCCCGTTGCAAAAAAATCGGTCCGGGCGAGTCCCTCATCGCCCTTCGCCTGTCCGTCGCAGGCCGGAACCTGGCAAAGGACCGCCCCGCAATACCGCGTGCCGCATCGCCGCGCTTCTCATTGAGCGCAGAGGCGAAACTTTGAGGCCACCCACGACGACAGGTCCGATTCCGGCCGCAATCGGTGGAAATCAAGGGGTGCAAGCCCGGGCAACGGCCGGTGATAGCCGGTCAACGCGGTATCAGCCCGAAAATGGTGCATTCGCACTTGGCTGGCGAGCGGGGGCTTGCGGCCTCCCAAAGGCATGTGGGGCATACCCCGGAGGCGATTCCGGGCGGCATCCCGCGGGCGCGGCGGGTCTCTTGATCTGGTTGCCGGCACCACGATAACAGTAGGGCCGCAGCCGGCCTGACTGGCGCTATCGGGGTGTGCGCCAGACCAACATGATTCGTTTCTCAACCGACGATATCGGCCCGGAAGACCGGTTCGATCAGTGGCGCGAAGTGCGCGGCAAGAGCCTTTTCGGCGTGACGATCGAGCTTGCTGCCGAGAAGCGTCGTGCCTTCAAGGGCGCGTTCCAGGCGCATCGCGTCGGCAGCGCCATGACGTCGGAAATGCGCGCCTCGGCCTACCATGTCAGCCGGACCGAGGCAGACATCGCCCGCATCGCCGGCGACAGCCTCTGCATCGCCTTTCAGGTGAAGGGCGGGGGTCTTCTCGATACGGGAGGCGACCGCGTCCAGTCCTTCAAGGACGGTGACATGGCGATCAGCTATTCCGATCTGCCCTACCGCGCGACGCCGGGCGGTCATGACGAATTCCACTTCCGGGTGATCACGGTGCCGTTCGACAATGAGCTGATGCTCGGCGGGCAGACGCGCGACCTGCTTGCCACCCGGTTCACCGAGACCGCATACGCGCGGCCGTTTCGGGCGCTTTTCAACGCAATCAGCGAAAGGCATGCCCATTTGGCCAATCCTGACGCGGAGGTGGCCCATATCGCCAGGCTGGCGATCATGGCGCGCGGTCGGCTGGCGCCCGGCATGCCCGAAGTGCGCGCAGCCCTTCGTTCGGGCCTGCGCTATGCCGCCGAGGAGATCATGGCACGGGATAAACACCAGCAGAAACTGACGCCGGCAAAGGTCGCGCTCGAGCTCGGTATTTCCGTGCGCCAGCTGCATGTCGTGTTCGAACACGCGGAATTGACCTTTGCCCGCACGCTGGCATCGATGCGGATTTCAGAGGCCCGGCGGCTTCTGGTCGAACGGCCCGCCTTGCCTGTCACCGAGGTCGCCTATGCCTGCGGATTCGATAGTCTTGCAACGTTTTATCGACTTTTCGCGGGCGCTTACGGGATGGCGCCGGGCGAGTTCCGGGCGTCTGGCTCGCTCCATTAGACCCGGGTAGAAGCCTGCTTTGCCGGAAGGCCGGCCCCGACACCGGATCAATCCGGTTGCCAAAAAGCCATAATTGCTTCACCTAGATCCTCTTCGACACTCGGCATTAAGAATTGGGTCAACGCTGAATGCGCATTTCATACGTCTTCCTTGGTGCATTTCTTGCAATCGCGCCGGCCGCCTATGCCGACGTTGCCTCGCCTCCTGTTCTGGAGCCGCTGAAGCAGCAGGCACAAGCCGCGCAGTTGAGCGCAAAATTTCTGACGCGTTACAGCTACAAGCCCGTTCCGCTCGACGACGCCCTGTCGGCCAAGATCATGGACAGCTTCGTCGACTCTCTCGATCCGGATCGCGGGCTCTTCCTGCAGGCCGACATCGACAGTTTCAAGCCTGACCGCAACGAGATCGACGATGCCATCAAGCACAAGGACCTGAAGATCCCGTTTGCGATCTTCAACGTCTACGGCAAGCGTGTTGTCGACCGCATGAATTACGCGCGCGAGCTGTTGAAGCAGGACTTCGATTTCACGAAGCAGGAGGATTACTCCGTGCTGCGGGACAAGGCGCCTTGGCCGCAGTCGGAAGCTGAGAGCAACGAACTGTGGCGCAAGCGCGTGAAGAGCGACTGGCTTCGGTTGAAGCTCAGCGGCAAGGCCGATGCCGACATCCGCGAAACGCTCGACAAGCGCTATGCCAATGCGCTCGAGCGCGCTTACAAGTATAAGAGCGACGACGTCTTCCAGTCGTTCATGAACGCCTACACGACCGCGGTCGACCCGCATACGGACTATTTCGGCGCCAGCGCCTCGGCCGATTTCGATATTGCGATGAAGCTTTCGCTGGTCGGCATCGGCGCGGTGTTACAGGAGCGCGACGACTACACGACGATCCGCGAACTCGTGCCCGGCGGGCCGGCGCAGCTGTCCGGCAAGCTTGCGGTCGGAGACCGCATCACCGGTGTTGGGCAGGGCCACGACGGCCCGATAAAGGAAGTGGTCGGCACCCGCATCGATGAAGTCGTGCAACTGATCCGGGGTAAAAAGGGATCGGTCGTGCGTCTGGACGTCCTGCCGGCGGATGCGGGAGCAGATGCCGCCCATCGCATCATCACCCTGGTGCGCGACAAGATCAGCCTCGAAAAGCAGGCGGCGCAGAAGACCGTCCTGTCCGTGAAGGCGGGCGATACCACGCGCAAGATCGGGGTGATCACCCTGCCGGCCTTCTACGAGGATTTCGAGGCCCGACGCAAAAGAGAGAAAGACTATCGCAGCGCAAGCCGCGACGTCGCAAAGCTTCTCGAAGAGTTGAAGCAGGAACAGGTCGACAGCGTGCTGATCGACGTGCGCAACAATGGCGGCGGTTCGCTGGACGAGGCGATTGCCCTGACCGGCCTGTTCATCGGCTCTGGTCCGGTCGTTCAGCAGCGTAGCAGCGACGGCAAGGTCGTGGTCTCAAGCTCGGAGTTTCCCGCGCCGATCTGGACGGGCCCTGTCGGGGTCCTGATCAACCGCGGCTCGGCGTCTGCCTCCGAAATCTTTGCCGCGGCGATCCAGGATTACGGTCGCGGTGTCGTCATCGGCGAACCCAGCTTCGGCAAGGGCACGGTTCAGACCGTCGTCGATCTCGACCAGATGGTTCGCAACAGCAAACCCGCATTCGGCGAACTCAAGGTGACGATCGCCCAGTTCTTCCGGGTCAATGGCGGCACCACGCAGCTGCACGGGGTAACGCCCGATATCAGCCTGCCGGGGCTTTCCGATCCAACGCGCTTCGGTGAGACGAGCTACGACAATGCCCTGCCGTGGTCGGAGATCAAGCCGGCAGACTATGCGCCCGCCAACACCGTCACGGCGCTGCTGCCTACGCTGCAAGGTCGTCATGATGCCCGTGTCGCAAGCGACCCGGAATTCCAGCGCCTGCTGGAAGACATCGCCGACATCAAGGCGCAGCGTGAAAAGGGCACTGTCTCCCTCAACGAAGCCGAACGTCGCAAGGAGATGAAGGATCGCGAAGCGCGGCTCAAGTCTCGGCAGGGAAGCGACGCGGACGATGCCGGTGACGACGATGGTCTGAACGCCGACGAGCGCAGCCTGAGTGCCGATATCGCCATGGAGAAAGCCCGCAAGAACGTAAAGGATGTCCTGCTGACGGAGGCGACGGCCATTCTTGCCGATGAGGCGGATCTGCAGGAAGGCGAACTGAAGGCGGTCACGCAGCCATCGGCAAGCGCGACCGGAAAATAATGTGCCCGGCCGATGGCCGCGGTGATGCGCAGGCACAAAAGGAAAGGCCGACAAAACATTCGTTTTGTCGGCCTTTTTGTTTCCTGCTTTGTCAGGCGTTCAGCCGTTGTGGTTCCCTGGCATGAGCGCGTCAGTATCTCTGCTGGATGGGCCGACCTGGGAGGCGCTCGAGTGTCTGGGCGAGGGAGGCTTCACCTCTATTGATTTGTGCGACCGTCCTGTCTCTAAGTGAGGACATAGCCGCTCAACTCTCAGTATCGTTAGCCGTGTTTCATTTCCGCAGGATTTGCCTGCCCGTGCCGTGCAAGACTTTCTATGATTTCAAGCATGACAAGGGACCCTTATGCGCAACCAGGAAAGCTACAACAAACGCCTCAACCGGGTCGTCGATTACGTCTATGCCCACCTTGAGGATGATCTTTCCTTCGATCGGCTGGCGGAAGTCGCTTGCCTTTCGCCCTATCACTGGAGCCGCATCTATTCGGCCATGCGCGGAGAAACCATTGTCGCGACGATCCGCAGGCTGAGGCTCCAGCGCGCTGCCGATCGGCTGGCCAATTCCGACCTCGAAATCGAAGCGGTCAGAGCGCGTGCCGGGTATAGCTCGACCGACACATTCGGGCGGGCTTTCAAGGGCGCCTTCGGCGTGAGCCCGGCCGCCTACCGTGAGGCAGGCTCGCACGCTGCCTTTAGGGCCGCACATGCTACCAGCGAGACAGATGCCTTCCCTGTCGTGATCGAGAGCTTGCCGGAACGCCGCTGCGCCGGAATCGATCACATCGGTTCCTACATGGAAATCGACCACGCCATGGGTCGGCTCTTTGCCGAGCTTGTCGACCGCCATTCCCTGCCGGCAGAGCCCGCCATGCTCGGAGTGTATTTCGACGATCCTGATCTTGGACCCGAGGCGGAGTTGCATTCGCGCGCCTGCCTGCCGGTGGCAACGTCCGTCACGATCGATGCGCCACTGGTGGAGACGGTTCTGCGCGGCGGGCCATATGCGAAGTTGCGTTACAAGGGACCCTATGCCGATATGCGCGGCGCCTATCGGTGGCTTCTGGGCGTATGGCTGCCTGCATCTGGTTATGAGCCGGACGATGCGCCGATCTTCGAATCCTATCTCAATGATCCACGCGAAGTGCCGCAAAACGAACTGCGCACCGATATTTACCTGCCCCTCAAGGCCGTGTCATGAAGGCGCCACCTCTCCCCCGACCCGTTGCCGAAGCGCTATCGCGCTACCCCGAACCGGTGCGAGCGCGTCTGTTGGAGATCCGTGAGATTGTATTTTCGGTAGCCGCAGAAACGAACGATATCGGCGCGCTCACCGAAACGCTCAAATGGGGCGAGCCGGCCTATCTCACCGAGGCAAGCAAGAGCGGGAGCACCATCAGGCTGGGCACCGCCAAATCGGCACCGGACAAATGCGCGGTGCTTTTCAACTGTAAAACAACGCTTGTTGAGACGTTCCGGGCCCATTTTGCCGATGACTTCGCATTCGAGGGCAATCGCGCCCTCATCGTGCCCGCCACGGGCGCTCTATCGCGCGAGCCACTGATGCTCTGTTTGCGCGCGGCCCTGACCTATCATCGGTCGAAGGCCGGGTTTCTGTAAGAGGTAGCGTCGGTGGCTTCCTGCTGCCGAAATGGATTCTCGCCGTCCGAGACATCCGACGCCCAGGATGGCGGGACGGTCATCAGTCCTGCCAGATGGGATCTGCTTGTCGTTTTGCGTTTGTGCCGCTGAGTTCCAAGTAAATCGAGCATGCACTCAGAAATAAGATGCTGAATACGATCAGCGTGCTAAAAAACATGAAGAGGTACATGAATATACTCCGGGTAAAAATCACTGTGCATCTTTGTCTTATTGCTCTCTTGCAGGAACATTACGCTGTCCGAGGGCTGATTTTCTGAATACTGGATATCGAATTCAGGTGGACGTCAGTTCTCTCGATCTGAATTCGTAATGTTTTCACAAGGTGCAAGGCCCCAATCGGCGCTCGTTTTCGACAACGAGGGTTTCGGGCAAATGACGTGTGGTGAGACGAAGAACAGCGGCAAGCTGGCTAGAAAAAGGGCCGATGCGGCGGGCGGTCAGGGGATCGCAATACTGGTGCCGATCATGCTCGTTCTTGGCGGATGTACGACCGTTCCATTGACGGAAGCCGGGACGCTGACTTCCTACAGCAACCTCAGCGCGCCCAAGGGGAAATTCGAAAAGAAAAGGGTCTACTTCAGCAAGGACGGCCTGAAGGACGTCAAGACCGTGAGCATCGCGCCGACGGCTTTGACCCCGGCTGCGCAAAAGCGTGTCGAGAAGCAGAAGGATCGCCTGCTTTTAACGAACGCGATCGACCGCGCGATTTGCATCACCATGAGCGAGAAGTATGAGATCGTCCCGTTCGGCACGCCCGCGGATCTGACGGTTCGAACGGCCGTTACGGACATCGTCCCGACCGAGCCGTCGGTCGCCGGTGCCGCCAAGGCGATTTCCATCGGCAGTTCGCTGGCTCTGCCGGTTGGCATACCGCGACTGCCCTTCGGGCTTGGCGGGCTCGCGGTCGAAGCGGAGGCCGTGGATCGAGACGGCAAGCAAAGGGCGGCGATCGTTTGGTCGAAGGGCGCCAACTCGTTTACAAGCGAAGCGCGCGTTTCGCCGGTTGGCGACGCCTACGACCTGGCCGGCGCGTTCGGCAAGGATTTCTCAAGAATGGTCGTCGCCGGCAAGGAACCCGGAAATTTCGATCTGCGCCTGCCGTCCGGCTACGACATTCGCACGTCGTTTGGCGGGAAACCGGGTTCTGCGATCTGCGAGAACTTCGGCCGTGCGCCGGGTGTCGTCGGCATGATCGGCGCCTCGATCGGCGCGCCTCCGTCCTGGACGGACAAGGGAGGCAAGCTCCCCGTGACTGCGGCAGATGCGGCCGATTCTGCCGAAAAAACAAAGCCTTCCATTGGCAGCCGTTGAGGCGGACTGCACTTGCATCTCGTAACATTGTCACAAGGTGGCAGTGGGATCTAGGCACCCACAAGATGAGAAATAACCGAGGTCACTTTATGCGTCTTTTTATTGCAACAGGCCTGCTGATCGTGCTGGCGGGATGCGAAACCGTAGAATACAGAAACCGCTGTGCGGAGTACGGATTCGTGCCGGGAACCGATGCTTACGCCAATTGCGTGCAACGTCTTGATATGTCCTATGAACGCCGCAGAGGACGCGATTACGATCCTCCGGTGTATGCTTACGATTAATCCGCAGGGACGCCAGCTGTTTTAGAGAAAACTGTTTCAATCGGGCGCCCGCGACATGACCTATGGCACGTTGTTTAGAGTTCTCTTTTGTTTCCTTTAAAAAAGCTTTGCGCCTTCAGAACTCAATTCTAGTCGATATTGGTAGGCAACATGCGAATTCTGATCGTAGAAGATGACCGTGAACTGGCGTCTTCGCTCAAGGCCATGCTGGAAGCCGCGATCGGGGTTGCGGACGTGTTTGAGACGCTTGCGGATGCCGAGGCGGCATTGCTTGCCTTCAAGTTCGATCTCATCGTCATCGACCGCAACCTTCCTGATGGTGACGGCCTTTCGCTGCTGCCGACGCTGCGGCAACTCCGCCCAAGGCCGGCGACGCTCGTTCTGACCGCATTGGACGATCCCATCGATATCGTGTCTGCGCTCGACAAGGGCGCAGACGAATATGTCGGCAAACCCTTCGAGCCGATGGAGCTGATTGCGCGGGCGCGCGCCGTGCTTCGCCGCTATAGCCTGGATGAGACCGGCTCCACGCAGTTCGGCAATCTGTCGTTCGATCTCGTCAACCGCTCCGCCATGATCGGTGAGAATGCACTGTGCGTGCCAAGGCGCGAACTCGCCGTTTTGGAAGCCCTGATCCGGCGAGCAGGCCGCGTCGTGCAGCGCGATAACCTGGAAGCTGCCGTCTACAACATCGATGAGGAGATCGAGTCCAACGTGCTCGATTCCCATGTCTCGCGGCTCCGCAAGCGGCTGCGTGAGGGCAACTGCAACGCGACGATCCGGACCATTCGCGGGATCGGCTACATGCTGGTGCAGGAATGATGAAACGTCAAAATTCGATCGCCTTTCCGGTGGCGACCGTGCTCGTTTTGGGCATGGTGCTGGTGATGGTGATCAGCACTGCACTCACCATCACGGTGTCCATGCTGATGGATGCGCAGAGCAGGAAACAGTTCGCACTCGACATCGTCGTCAAAC
Organism: Ensifer sp. ZNC0028; assembly: GCF_000799055.1. Classification (NCBI taxonomy): domain Bacteria; kingdom Pseudomonadati; phylum Pseudomonadota; class Alphaproteobacteria; order Hyphomicrobiales; family Rhizobiaceae; genus Ensifer; species Ensifer sp. ZNC0028. Next base: position 72,268 of record NZ_JTLA01000015.1, on the reverse strand, counting down.
TTCTCCAGGACGGAGTGAATTACGACCATACGGGGAAATTTGTTCTTGAGGTGGATGGGGTCATCGTTGAGAAGATCCTCGAGCTCTCCAAAGAGCAACCCGAGTTCTGGTATTTTCTCAGTGACGGAAAGCAAACGATCGTACATGGCACCGTGCCGGAGACGGCGCGAAACATCATCGAAACCACCTCTCCTCAGGTCTTTTCCTCTCAGTTTTATTATAAGAAGGGCGATGAGCAGTTTCTGGGTCTGCGAAAACTGAGCGCAGAAGATCCCCCCAAACTGGCTGTTGTCGGCGGAGTGACATTTTCGAACGCTGAAACGCTGCTCCTGATCCTGCGCGAAATTTGGCCGCAGGGGCTCTATCACCTTCTGGGTATTGTTCTCGTCGCCACGACCACGATTGCTGTCTTCGCGGTCAAGCGCACCATCGCAATCCCGGTAAAAAGGGTTGTCGATTCCGCCGAGCAGATCGATGGTCTGCCCGGTGGTCGCCGGATATCGGACCGCGACACGCCCGTAGAACTGAAGCCGATGGTGGCCGCGTTCAACAACGCGCTCAGTTGCATCGACAACGCGTTCGAAGCGCAGCGACACTTTCTTGCCAATGCATCCCACGAGCTGCGGACGCCGCTGACCAAGCTGCGATTGAAGCTCGACCTGGTGCAGGACCCGGAGGTGAGGGAGGTCCTCGTTCGCGACACGGCGCGCCTTGGGTCGATCGTCACGACATCCTTGCAGCTGGCGCGTCTGTCCGGCCAGGCATTGACTTTCACCATGATAGATCTCGCAGCCATTGCGCGCGCGGTCATTGCTGAACATGTGCCCTTGGCGATGAAGCAAGGCATGGAGATCGAGCTCAAGGCGGACGGGCGGGTCATGGTCTCCGGTTCCGAGCCGGCTATCCGCGTGGCCCTCGATAATTTGATCATCAATGCAATGCGACACGCACGCGGGACGGAGGTGCTCATGGTCGAGGTTCTCCAAGCCCGCATCGTGCGCGTCACCGACGAAGGACCGGGGATCCCGGCCGCGGAGCGCGAGAAAATGCTGAAGCCGTTTGTGCGCGGGAACACCAACGCCGAGGGAACCGGCATGGGGCTGGCCATTGTTGCCCAGATCATGATGGCGCACGGCGGCTCCGTCGAACTCGCAGAAGCAGCGGCCGGCGGCCTGGTGGTAGATCTGGCGTTTCCGAAAATCGCGAAGGAGACCGTGGCAGCGTGACGTGCCTGGCTTTCCGGAGCTGACCACGCAGCAATCTTCCTGAGTGGTTAGCCCGCCAAATATTCTCGCAGAAGCAGGCGCGCGCGGTGCAGCCGCGCCTTCACCGCCTGTCTCGAAAGATGAAGCGTCGTGGCGATCTCGTCGATCGTCATCTCCTGGAGGTCGCGCATCAGAGCGACGTCTCGATACTGCTGGGGCAGAGCCTCGAACGCCGCTGCAAGATCGAGACGCAACACGTGTTCCGGCCGCTGGACCAGGCTTGTTTCAAGCGCGTCTTCATCGATGTCGGCGACCAAACCGCTGCGTCTGGCGAGCCTCAGGCACTCCCGCCGGACCACGCTGAACAACCAGCTCGACAGGGTCGCGAGTGCCCGGATTGCGCCGACATGGCGCGACAGAAGCCAGAGCGCCTCCTGCGTCGCATCGTCGACATCGGCAGTACGGCAGGTTGCCCGGGCGTAGCGGCGAATGTCAGGGTGGGTCCGCTCGAGCAGCCGGACGATCGCATTGCGATCGCCGTGGCGGGCGGCTTCGAACGTTTCGGTCGTCACCGCCTTGGTGTTCATGGCTTGCTCCGATCGTGGAGCCCGGCAACGGCGCAGGCCGGGCAGTAGCCGATGAGGCCGGTGAGGACGAAGGTGAGGGCCGATACGCCCACCAGGAGGGCGATCCAACCACTCAGGAAACTGTATGTCAGTACAGCGGCGCCGATCCCAAGGCCAATCCGCACTGTCTGCTGCGCTCTACCGATATTCTTGCGAAAAAATGCCATGCAACACCTCCGATGCAAAACCGAGATCCGTCGTCTCGGTCATTAGAGGCGTCGAACCCGAAAAAGGATTCGCGGCGGCACGATATTTTTTCGCGAGGGGTCCGGCGGCGACAAATTCAAGCGGTGCCATCCCTGCCGATCCCGTCGGCCAAACGCCACTCGGTTGCTGGCCATCCCTTGACGCCGCCCGACGAGCGTCTGCGTGCCCTCGATCCGGATTGTCTCGCCTGCTGGCGGGCGATCCGGCGTCCCAACGGAGATACCTGTTCGATGAAACGAATACTGGTGGCCCTGGTTGCAATGATTGCGCCGATTGCCATGGCTGAGGCTCATGCCGAGCCGCTTTCAAGTGCCCTGGCGAAGGCTTACCGCAACAACCCGACTCTCAATGCAGCGCGCGCCGGAGCACGGGCGAGCGCGTACGACATCGACATCGCCCGGTCGGCGATGCATCCGAAAATCACCTGGCGCAGTGGGATCGGCTACGATTCGAGCGCGGCCACCAATCGCGGCACGTTTGGCATCGTGCTCGACCAGACGCTTTTCGACGGACTGCAGACGACCAACAATGTCGAGGTCAACAAGGCGCGGCAGCGCGCCGCCGAGGAGAACACGCGCAACACAGAGCAAAACATCCTGTTCGAGGCGACCGAGGCCTATATGGACGTGGTGCTGGCGCGCCGCATCGTTGTCTTGCGCAAGCAGGACCTCGATTTCCTCAAGGAACTCAAGCGATCCGAGATCGCCCGCCACCAGGCCGGCGAACGAACATCGCGCAGGCCGAGGCGCGCCGCGCCGCGGCCGAGGCGGAACTGAGCCTCGCCCATGCCGAAGCCAAGCGCGTCCAGGCGACCTACAGGCAGATCATCGGCGACGAACCGGGCAAGCTCACGGGCGGAAAGGTCCCCGTGAAAATGCTGCCCGCCAATCTCGATAAGGCGCTGGCGATCGCCGCCAAGCAGCATCCCGCCCTTCTGGCGAAGCGGCACCTCGTCGAAGGCGCGGTGTTCAATGTCGCCGTCAGCGAGGGAAAGCTCCTGCCGACCGTCAAGGGTGCGATCGGGATCGGCAGAGGTGAACGCAACAGCGCGATCGACGCAATGGCGTTCGATGGATCGGCGACCGAGCAAAAGGCGGGCATCGAGCTCAAGGTACCCATTTATCAGAGAGGGAAGGTGGAGGCCGAGATACGGCGCTCGAAGGAAGACCTTGGCAAATCGAACTTCACCGTCGACGTTCAGCACGCTGAAGTTCAGGCGAAGGCGGCTTCTGCCTGGGCGCAATACCAGGCAGCGCTTGCGACCGTGTCCGCCAACCGGGCATCCGTCAAGGCGGCAACAATGGCCAAGGACGGCATGATGGCAGAACAAGCAATCGGCCAGCGCACCCTTCTCGACGTGCTTCAAGCCCAAGCTGAATTGATCAAGGTCCAGGTAAAACTCGCCAATGCCGAGCGCGACACGGTGGTCGGAGGTTACCGAATCCTCTCCGCCATCGGCAAACTCGGCGCCAAGGACTTAGGGCTTGTGGCCCGACGGGCGGATACCGAGACGCGCTGAACGGCGCGCCGATGTTACGCCGCGGGCCTTGGCCGCGGCGGACGGGCTGGACGCGTGTTTCGTAATCGGCCGCCTATCCAAATGTCTCGATGCCCTCTGTCAGATCATACCAGCTGTGCCGGCGCGAGGCCCAGAAGATGGCGGCCGGTGGCGGGAAGTCCGGATCGGCAAAGCAGCCCGCGGAGATCACCACCGCGTCCGCCAGTGCCTCCGCCTCCATGTAGACGAGCGTTCCGCATGTCGGGCAGAAGGTCTGGTCCACCCAACGGCCGGCGTCGCTGCCGCGTCGCCACACCCGGCGTTCCCCTTCGATGGCGATGGACGCCCTGGAATACCGGGCGCGGTAAGCGAAGCCCGATCCCGTCGCGCGCTGGCATTCCAGGCACGCGCAGGCGTAGACGCGGGCGGGGGCGCCGCTCACGGTCACCTTCAGGCCACCGCAGGCACAGCTTGCCGTTCTCTTGCCGGCGCGCTCTGCGTCCTGCGGCCGTCCATTATCTTGAAGGCGATCGCTTGTGGTCATGACGCATACCTTGCCGGGGCCGCGAGTTCATCCAGCGGATAACTTGCTGCAAATATCCGGGCGCGCGCGGGGCCAGTGCGTCCATCGCCTGCAACACCTATATTGATCATGAACGACAACTCCGATTGAAAGCTGCCGTCTAATAGGAGCGGTTTTCGGAGCCTGTAAATTACGCACTTTAAAGTAAGCGGTAAGCCGGAAGTGGAGCATGGCGCGTGAAACGGTTGCAGCAGGATGAATGTGGCTTTGCATCGGCGTTGAATGCCATCGGCGGCAAATGGAAGACGCTCATATTGTGGGAGGTCAACATCGAGCCGCGCCGGTTCGGCGAATTGCGACGGCTTCTTCCGGGGATCAGTGAAAAGGTGCTGACGCAGCAACTTCGCGAAATGGAAGCCGATTGCCTGGTTCGCCGCGAGGTTTTCCCGGGCGCCGTCCAAAGGGTCGAGTATTCGGTGACGGAGTTTGGCAAGACCCTCAACGACGCGGTCACGGTCCTGTCGACGTGGGGCAAGGAACATGAGGCAAGGCTTGCCGCAAAGGGCGAAGGACGCGGCGACGTCGGTTCGCGGATCCTCGCCGACGATGAGACTGTTATCGTTGCGTAATGAGGAGGGTCGGTTCCCGCGGAGACCGCGCTGCGGGATGGAGTGTCCTGCCGTATGCGGCGGCCGGGGATGCATTTGACCGCCGCCGCACTCTCTGTGCAACTCCACAGGCTGGAAAGCTCAGGTCTCCCGGCCAGGCCTCTGTGTAAGAACCACGCTACGAGTCGTAATGCTCGGGCATTTCCTTGAGTTGGTCCTTGGTCCACGTCGTCACGGCGTGGACGTCGCCGTCTTCGTCACGCATGAAATCGAGATCGGCAAGCGGCACGGCAACGGGTTTTGCGCCGATGCCCAGGAAGCCGCCGACGTCGATGATGACGGTGCTCGCCGTGCCGACGCCGTGGATGTGGTCGACCGTGCCGACCTTATCGTCGTCCGCTCCGTAAACGGTCGCCCCTTCCAAAATCGCCGGCGTCAGTTCGGTGGCTGCGAGGCGTACGTGACCAGTGTGATCCATCTTCGTTGCTCCTTTGACTTCACACGGGGAGAACCGATTTGAGCGCAAACGGTTCCATCGCGACGTTACAGGCGCGGGGGCAGTGGATCATCGTCGGAAGCCCGGGCAGCCGCTTTCAGAACGGATGGGAATGTCGCGTCATCGCCGTGCCGGCGGCGGGCCGACGGAGTTGCGGATCACCAGGTCGGGTCGCAGCAGGATTTCGGTTTCGGAGGCTGCGCGATCCGAGAGCAACTCCAGAAGCAGCGCCATCGCGTGCTTGCCGATGGCGGTGCGGGGCTGGCGTATGGTCGTCAGCGAAGGCGTCATGAAACTTGCTTGCGGGACATCATCAAAGCCGGTGACGGAAAAGTCGTCGGGGATGTCGTAGCCGCGGGCGCGCAGGCCAAGCGTCACGCCAAGCGCGGTCTGGTCGTTGACGCACATGAAGGCGGTCGGCAGGTCGTCGCGCATGAACAACTGCTCGAGCGCCAGCCTGCCGCTTTCCACGGTGCCATCGCCTTCCATGATCAGGCGCCGATTAATGGCAATGTCGGCTGCCGCGAGCCCCGCCTCATATCCCTGCCGTCGCCGGCCATAGGCGAGTCGGGTGTTGGAATCGCCGATGAAGGCGATGCGCCGATGTCCTTCGGAAATCAGCAGATCGACGACCTTGCGTGCGCCCTCGACGTCATCGACGCCGACATAGGGAATGCCACCGTTGAAAACAGGCTCGAAGACGCCGACGGTCGGCGGGAGCCGTGCCGTCAACGTCTGGTGGCCGAAGGGCAGAATGCCTGTAAACAGGATCATGCCCGCTGCCTGGTTCGAATTGAAGAATTTCAGATATTCGAGGCCACGCTGGGCGTCGTTCTGCGTATGGCCGATCAGCACGCCGTAACCATGGGCGCGCGCTTCGTTTTCGAGACCCACCAGAATGCTGGAGAAGTTCGGATCGCCGATATCGGGCGCGACCACGAGGATCATGTTCGATCGGCCGAGCCGTAGGCTGCGCGCCATCGCATTGGGCGTGTAGCCGGTGATCGCGATCGCCTGGTTGACCTTGAGGCGGGTCGATTTGGCAACCTTTTCCGGCATGTGGATGGCCCGCGACACGGTCGCGATCGACACCTCGGCGATGCGTGCGACGTCTTCAATGGTTGCGGGCTGGGAATTGGACACGCTTGGCCTCGGGATTTGCTGCGTGGACGTTACACAGGTTCGCCCGACGGTCAAACGAAGAAGCCAAAAAAATTGTCGAGCAAGCATGATGTAAACCTTTACATCGGCGAGTGTAAAGGTTTACATCATTGAAATAGCGGTGGAGGCCGCAGGGAGGGGATAATGAGCACGGAGCATGTCGACGGGGCTCCCGTCGTGCTGTCGGCGCGCCGCATCAGCAAGTCGTTCAGCGGCGTGCAGGTGCTTTTCAGCGTCGATTTCGAGCTTCGCCAGGGCGAGATTCATGCGCTGATGGGCGAGAACGGCGCTGGCAAATCCACGCTGGTGAAGATCCTGTCGGGCTTCGAGCAGCCGACATCGGGAGAGATCCTTCTCGACGGCAAGTCGACGAAGCTGCCGGCCAATGGCGCGGCCGAAGCACTCGGCATCGTCATCATCCACCAGGAATTCAATCTCGCCGAACATCTGACCGTCACCGAGAGCCTGTTTCTCGGCCGCGAGGTAACCCGTTTCGGTGTGCTCGATCGCAAGTTCATGCGCGCCGAGACCCGTCGTGTGCTCGATCTCCTCGGTTCGCATGTCGATGAGAGCGCGATGATCGGGTCGCTGTCGATCGCTGAGAAGCAGATGGTCGAGATCGCCAAGGCCATCAGCCGCGACGCGCGCGTCGTGTTCATGGACGAGCCGACGGCCGTGCTGTCGCGCGAGGAGACGAACTTCCTGTTCCGATTGGTGCGCAAGCTGCGCGACAAGGGAACGAGCTTCGTCTTCGTGTCGCACAAGCTCGACGAGGTGATGGAACTGACCGATCGCGTGACGGTGCTGCGCGACGGCCAGTGGATCAAGACGTCGCCGACATCCATTCTCGATGGCGAGGCGATTGCCCAGCTGATGGTCGGGCGTGAACTGTCGAGCCTCTATCCCGCCAAGAACGAGCCCGACGTCGACGAAGAGGTGGTTCTGCGGGTCGATGCCATTTCGACCGGCTATGTTCGCGACGCAAGCTTCGATGTCCGTCGCGGCGAAGTCCTTGGCTTTTCCGGCATGATCGGCTCGGGCCGGACGGAGTTGATGGAGGCCATCGTCGGCTTGCGTGCGCGCACGGCCGGCGAGGTGCTGGTTCGCGGGGAGCCTGTGCCATCCGGCGACGTGCATGCGGCCAACAAGGCCGGTCTTGCCTATATGACGAAGGACCGCAAGGCCAAGGGTCTGCTGCTCAATGCCGGCATGATGGCGAACCTGACGCTACAATCGCTCGGCCGCCACAGCCGTCTTGGCTATCTCGACCCCGGCAGCGAAGAGGCGGCCCTGGTCAAGGCGCGCCGTCGTTTCGACATTCGGGTGCGGGACGACAGGATCGTCGCCGGGCGCATGTCCGGCGGCAACCAGCAGAAGCTGCTTCTCGCCAAGGTCATGGAAACCGACCCGAGCATCATCATCATCGATGAGCCGACGCGGGGCATCGACGTCGGCACGAAACAGCAGATCTATCATTTCATTTCGGCGCTCGCCCGAGACGGCCGCTCGATCATCGTCGTCTCCTCGGAAATGCCGGAGATCATCGGCCTTTGCAGTCGCGTCGCGGTCATGCGGGAAGGCCATATCGCCGGCATTCTCGAAGGCGACGAGATCTCCGAACAGGAGATCATGCGCTACGCCGCAGGTTTGAAGAAAAAGACGGCGGCTTGAGCCGCGCCAACGGCGCGGCCGCCGGCAACGACAACAACAAGAATCCCGACAGATGGGGGAGGTTCGATTGGACATGAGCGTGAACCAGGAAGGCAGCCAGGAAGCCATCCGCCGCCGCAGCTGGCGTGACATCGATCTGAGGGCCGTGGCGCCGTTCGTTGCGCTGGCGTTGCTTCTCCTGGTCGGCGCGCTGGTCAATCCCAACTTCATCAGCATTACCAACCTTGCCAATGTCGCGACCCGAAGCGCCTTCATAGCCATTATCGCGGTCGGCGCGACCTTCGTGATTTCATCCGGGGATCTCGACCTTTCCGTTGGCGCTATGGTCGCCTTCATCGCCAGCCTGATGATCCTGTTCATGAACTCCGGCGTCATCGCCGATCCGGTGCTCATGCTCCTGGCGGCAATCCTCTTTGCCATCGTCGCCGGTGCACTCTGTGGCCTCACCAACGGTCTGATCACGACCGTCGGCAAGATCGAGCCCTTCATCGCCACACTCGGCACCATGGGCATCTATCGCGGGCTGACGACCTGGCTCTCGCAAGGCGGCGCCATCACGCTCAAGGAACCTGAGCTTCAGGAAATGTATCGGCCGGCCTATTTCGGCACGATCGCCGGCGTGCCGGTTCCGATCGTCGTCATCCTTGCGGTGACTGCTGTTGCCGCCTTTATCCTCTACCGTACGCGCTACGGCCGCCACGTCGTTGCCGTCGGCTCCAACCGCGACGTTGCCCGCTATTCGGGCATCTCCGTCAATCGCGTGCGCACCATCGCCTTCGTCATTCAAGGGCTCTGTGTGGCGGTCGCCGTTCTCCTCTACGTGCCGCGCCTCGGCTCGACTTCGGCGACGACAGGCATTCTGTGGGAGCTGCAGGCGATCACCGCCGTCGTTGTCGGCGGCACGGCGCTCAAAGGCGGTGCGGGCCGCGTCTGGGGTACGATCTGCGGCGCGTTCATCCTCGAGTTGGTCGGCAACATCATGCTGCTCTCCAACTTCATCAGCGAATACCTGATCGGTGCCATCCAGGGCGCGATCATCATCATTGCGATGCTCGTCCAGCGCTCGCTGGTGCGGAAGTCGTGAGACGGCCGGGCCTACAGGTCTCCCGGCCTTGAACAGGCTGACCTGAAATTTGGGAGGAACTTAATGAACAAGAAGCTATTCGGCCTGACCCTTGCGGCGATGACCGCCTTTGCCGGCGTGTCGCACGCGCAGGAGGAAAAGAAGGTAACCATCGGCGTGTCGATCCCGGCTGCCGACCATGGCTGGACGGCCGGCGTGGTGTTCCATGCCGAACGGGTCGCCAAGATCCTGATGGAGCGCAATCCCGGCCTGAACGTCATCGTCAAGACCTCGCCGGATCCTGCAAGCCAGGCCAACGCCGTGCAGGATCTGGAGACGCAGGGGATCGACGCGCTCGTCATCCTGCCGACCGATCCGGATCCGCTGGTCAACGCCATCAAGGAAGTGAAGGGCAAGGGGACCTTCGTCGCTCTCGTCGACCGTGCGCCGAGCGTCAACGACAACTCGGTGCGTGACCTCTACGTTGCCGGCAACAACCCGGCGCTTGGCCAGGTCGCCGGCGAATACATCAAGGCCACGACGCCGGAAGCTGAAGTCGTCGTCATCCGCGGCCTGCCGATCCCGATCGACCAGCAGCGCCAGGACGGCTTCGACAAGGGCATCGAAGGCTCCAAGGTCAAGGTTCTCGACCGTCAGTACGGCAACTGGAACCGCGACGACGCCTTCAAGGTCATGCAGGATTACCTGACCAAGTACCCGAAGATTGATGTTGTCTGGTGCCAGGACGACGACATGGCCGTCGGCGTGCTGCAGGCGATCGAGCAGGCCAAGCGCACCGACATCCAGTATGTCGTTGCCGGCGCCGGCTCGAAGGAAATGATCAAGAAAGTCATGGACGGCGACAAGATGATCCCGGTCGACGTGCTCTATCCGCCGGCAATGGTCGGTACGGCACTCGAAATGACCGTCGCCAACTTCTACGGCCAGGTTCCGGTTCGCGGCGTCTACACGATCGATGCAACGCTCGTGACCAAGGACAATGCGAAGGACTTCTACTTCCCGGATTCGCCGTTCTGATAAAGCTTCGATGCGAAGGCGGCCCGCGATTTGCGGGCCGTCATCAGCTTCACAAACTCTGAAAATGTTGGCTCGCGAACGGCTGTCTTTCCGGCCGTTTAATTGCATTAGCGTCCTGTTGAATTTCACCCTCACTCGTCATAAAACTGTCACATAGCCGCCTGACCCTCACTTGGCCTCCAGTCAGTTCAATATGTGAACGATGATGCAAACATCCGCTGTGTCACGTCTGTCATCGGACGCGATTACCGTTTCCGACTCAGAGCCGGACGTCGTCGACCAGGCCGGCGCGATCTGCTTTCGCAAGGAAGCGGATGGGGACCGGTTTGAAGTGCTGCTCATTTGCGGCCGCACCACCGGGCTCTGGGGCATTCCCAAAGGGCACCTGGAATATGGCGAAGACACCCTTGGCGCTGCCGTCCGGGAGGCGTTCGAAGAGGCTGGCGTCATCGGAACGGCGTTGAACGACGAAATCGGCGGCTACACCTACAGCAAGGTCGGCAAGGCCGCCGTCTATCACGTCCAGGTTCACCTGATCGCCGTTGCGTCGATGGCGCCCGACTTTCCGGAAAAAGGTGCGCGCACGATGCGATGGGTGCCGGCATCCCTGGCGGCGTCGCTTGTCGGACAGCCTGGCCTTAGAACCCTCCTCACCGAACGGCTGGGCGAGCTTGGAGACGACAATCTCGCGCGTTGCGCCGGCTAGTCACGTCCGGTCCCGCCTGCGGCGCAGTTCGGCTGCGATCATGGCCTCGTCGCGCCGAAGACTGAGGTGCTGCGCGGCCGCCATGCCGTCCTTCCACACGGACATCGCGCCCGTCTCCTTGCCCTCCAGCCAGAGTGATACGCCCGACCAAAGCGCAAGCTGCGGCGCGCCGATCGGGAAAGCTCGGGCATAACGTTTGAGCTCGCGCAGCGCCTGGCCCTCCCAGCGCGGCCATTCCTCGTAAGCATGGGCGAGCCCGGCTTCCCGGCCGCGCAGGAAAACCTCGGCGGCGCCGGAGATGCCGACCAACGTGCTGTGGGACGAGGGCCGGCGCATCAATTTTACCAGTTGCAAGGTTTCGGCGGCCGCCTGGACGCTCTCCGCATGCCGCCCCGTGCGCGCGAGCGCCAGCGCAAGCGCGCCCTTCGCCGATATCTGCGCCGCCAGATCGACCGACCCGAGCATCGCCGAGGTGATCAGCCGGAGAATGTCGACGGCCTCGCGCGGCTGATCCGTGTGCAGCACGCACAACGCCTTGCAGCGCAACGCCCAGATTTCCTGCTGGATGTTGCCGGCATTCTGCGCGCGCGAGAGGAGGGCGGTCGTCGTCGGTTCGAGCGCGGCCTGCTCGCCGCGATAATAGAGCGACCAGAAGCGCATGCCCTGGGCATTGCACCACCGCAATTGGTCGCCGGCCCGAAGGCAGAACTGCTGGCCCTGCTCCAGCCTTGCGTCCACCCCCGCCCATTCGCCGCGCCCGAGCTGCCAGAGCGCGTCGAGATTGCAGACATGCGCATGGATCGCGGTGTCTGCCAGCTCGGTTGCGATCCGCTCGGCCCTTTCCATGAAATAGCGGCACCCCGAGCGCCAGCCCATCATCCCGAAGCCGCAGCCGAGCTGCGAGGCGGCAACCGCCATTTCGATTGTCCGTCCGGTCCGTTCCGCGCGCGCCACCGCGCCGACGAGATTGCACATTCCGCGGGTGAAGCGCAGCTCGAAGTAATCCACCAGCGCTGCCTGGTTCAGGCAACGCGCCATTTCCCTCTCCCAGGACAACCGGTCCTCGCGGTGGGCAAGCTTCGCCGTTTCGGGCAGCATCTGCTGCACCGCAAGCCGCAGGCTGCGGGCGGCAAGCCGCATCAGGGTCGCGGACGAAGAGACAGGGACCGGTTGGCCGGCCGCCTTCAGCGCGTTCCTGACGGCAATGCCCTGTGCGTGAATGTCGCCGCGGCTGTAGTGTGCCTCGGCCAGTTTGCGCCGCCAGCGAACCGCCTGCAGCCGCTGTTCTGGTGTCCAGTCCTGCGGCTTCGGCTCGTGCGCCATGCAAATGCCGAGAAAGGACTCGACCTCCCGGAAGGCGCCTACCTGCAGGGCCCTGGCCGCCGCCAGATCCGCATATTTTACGACCTTCTCCTTGTTGTCCGCCGCCTCGAAATGCTGGACGAGAACGGCCAGATCCCCACCCATCGCCTCGATGCGGCTGCGCTCCAGCCAGTGGGCGAGCGACGCGTGAAGACGGCTGCGCAGGTCGCCCGGCATCGATCCGTAGACCACGTCGCGCGTCTGGTCGTGGCGGAACTCGTAGCTTCCGGCTTGACCGAGCCGGCGCACCAGATGGGCATCGACCAGCCTTTCGACGGCGGAGCCGAGCCCTTCTGCGTTCAGCTCGTCCTTCAGCAACGCCTCCAGCTCAGCGAAAGTGAACGAGCGCCCAATGACGGCCGCCGCCTTGATCACGTCCTGCGATATCGAGTCGAGACGATCGACCCGCTCCCGGATGACGCGCTCGACGCCCTCGAAATATTGCAGGTCCTCGAGCGGGCGGATCGAGCGCCAGAGGCCGTCGCGCACGGCGATCAGGCCTTCGCTCTTCAGCGTCAGCGCGATCTCCTCGGCAAAGAAGGGGTTGCCTCCGGCAAGGGCGGCGACCCTGCGCGCGAGTTCCTGTTGCGGCGGCACCTCGCCAAGCGTGCGCGATACGAGTTCGCAAACCGTGCTATCGTCGAGTTCTTCAAGTTCTAGGATGCGGTAGCGCCGCGCCGGCTCCTCGGCCTCGGTCCCGGTCTCGCCTGCCGCCTCGACCCGTCGCCGCAATTGCTTCAGATCCTCGGGCACCTCTTCGGAGCGCACGCAAAGCACCAGCAACAGCGACGGCACGGAGCCGAGCACCCATTCGACCAGTCGCCAGGAGGCGGAATCCAGCCACTGGCTGTCTTCGAGTACGAGGGCGAACGGGCGAGGCGCCAGGACGCCGAGGATATCGCCGAGGAGGCGCATGGTCGCATCGGCGCGGTGCGCTCCTTCCAGGTGGCGCGTTCCCTCGTTCTGCTCGATCTCCATCGCCAGCAGGTCGTTGAGGAGGGGCAGGCGGTCGGCGATCCATGGCGCCGTGCGAATGCGGGCAGTGATGCTTTCGAGCAGGACGAGGCCATCGCTTTCTGCGGGCAATCCCAAAAGCGTTTCAAGGACGCGCCGCCAGGCCAGAAGCGAGCTTCGCCGGTCGTCCCGTTCGGCAAGCGTCACGGCGATCGCAACGCCGGCTGCGTGAAGATTGTCGGTAAAGGTGGCCGCCAGCCTGCTCTTGCCGATGCCCGGTTCGCCCAGGATGACGACAAGGCGGCTCGAACCGCTGCGCGTCTCCTCGAAAGCATGCTGCAGGAAGGCAAGTTCCCGCTCGCGGCCGATCAGCGTTGTTGCGGGCAGGGCCCGCGACCGCGGTTCGAGGGGACGAAAGACTGGCGCCACGTCGCCCAGCCCCGCCAATTGGACGGTTCCGCGTTGCTCGAAATCGAAGGACGTCCGGCTTGCCCTTTCGGTCGGCGCATCGCACAGCACATCATTGGAGACGGTCGTGACGAGGCGCGCGGCGCGATTGACCGGCGTGCCGAGAACCATCAGCTGCCGACGGCGCGCGCTGCCGACGACGCGAAACAGGGCCTCGCCCGTCGCCACGCCGACCGAGACGGCAAGCCCCATCTCCGCGATGTGGCGACCGATGGCGCGGGCGGCATCCACGGCGCGGGCGGGGTCGTCGCGGTGAAACGTCCCGCGTGTCCCGAAAACACAGAGATAGACGAGCCCCTTGTCGTCGAAGAGCAGCTCGCCCGGCGGGCCGCCGCAGCGGTGCGAAATCGCCTGAAGCGTGGCGCAGAGGTTCTGGTGCTGGACGAGCGCCTGGGCATCCTGGTGCTGGAGACCGATGATCCGCACGAAAACGACGGACACCGGCCTGATCTCTGCAAGCGTGTCGAGCCGCGCATCGCGATGGAGATTGCCTTCGGCCGAGGTTTTGGGGGATGGGGGTTCTCTTGCCGGCTTGGTCGGCGAGGGGCCAAGCAATTCCTGAAGCTGCATCGGAAGGAACGCGACGAGCCATTCGTGCGTGATCTGCGCGTGCGCTGGTGCGACGACGGGCGCACGCGTTTCGTCGTCATCAGTCAGCGTCTTTGCCGCCTCTGGCGACAGAACGACTTCCCAGCGGTGGGCGAGTGTCTGTGCGCTTGCAGCCTGGACGACGGCATCGCCCCCGGCGACAAGGTTCCATACCGGCTGGCCGCCGATGGCAGCCGCCCAGAGTTGCCCGGCGCCGATACCGATATGCAGCGTCGGTCCGATTTCGCCTGCGCCCGGATCTCGCCGCTCGCGGCTCTCCTTGCAGATAGCCTCGGCGCACTCGGCCGCATTTTTGACCGCGCGCGCCAGACCCGTTTCGTCGGCGGGCCAATAGCCCAGCAGCGAGTCGCCCGCAAAGAGGAGGACTTCGCCGCCGCGGTCGCAGATATGGTCGGCACAGCGCGCATAGGAAAGACCGAGCAGCTTCGGGATCTGCACCAGCCCTTCCTTGCCGCGTCGCGCCAGTTGCTCGACGAGGGCCGTATAGCGCGACACGTCGACAAAGATCACGGCGGCCGGAAACTCGACCGCCGCCGGCCGCTCTCCGTCAGAGCCGTAAAGTCGGCCAAGCAGGTTCAGCGGCAAAAACCCTTCGAGCGATTTTGCGACCGTCTCCATGTTTCCTTCGCGCGGTGATTGATCACGAAATGCGCGAAACAGGGGCTCTCTTCGCGCAGAAGTGCATTTATCCCTCGCCGATTTGCTGACTCTCGCATATTATTTAGCAATCGCTAAGAGGGCTAGCCGACTTCGATAGATCGGCATTGGCGCAAACCGCACACGCTTCGGATTTTTGCATTCTTCCCGGATGTCGACGCCTCCTATTGGGGCATCGAAAGACATGAGCCATCGCGGCTCGCACACCGAGTTCAGGCGTCAGACGCATCTTATGGAGAGCGTTATGTCCGATTGGAACTACGGATACCCGCCTCGTGCCCGAGACCAACGTCCGGGAGGCGACCATGGCCGGCGCTGATTTCGACAACACCTCGCACACAGCCTGGATTTCCCAGGGTTTCGAAAGGCTGGTCGACCGGGTTCGAAAGGCGCCGGCCGCACTCCACTTCGACGTCCTCATCGTCGGCAGTGGCTATGGCGGCGCGATCGCTGCCGCCACCATGGCCGGCCGCACGAAGGGGGGCGCCCCGGTCAAGGTCGGGGTGCTCGAGCGTGGCAAGGAGTATCTGCCGGGCTCGTTTCCGACGGGCCTTGCCGAGCTGCCCCGCCATATCCGTCGCGATCGCAACAAGGAGGGGCTGGTTGACGTACGGATCGGCCCGGAGGTCGTCACGGTGGTCGCAAACGGCGTCGGTGGCGGTTCGCTGATCAATGCCGGCGTCATGGAAGTTCCCGACGAGAACGTGTTTCACACGCGCTGGCCCGATGACCTCAAGGACCTGACGACCTGGCGGCAGTATTATGATCGTGCAAGCGAGCTTCTGGGTGGCACCGCAAACGGCGTCCCGAACTCCATCTCGAAACATCCCGACGGCATACCCCAGAAACACAAATCCTTCCGCAACATCGCAACGACAGGTTTTCGCGAGGCGGCGATTACGGTCGCGATGACCGACACGGTGAGCTCAGGAAATGTCAGGCTCAATA
Organism: Ensifer sp. ZNC0028; assembly: GCF_000799055.1. NCBI lineage: Bacteria > Pseudomonadati > Pseudomonadota > Alphaproteobacteria > Hyphomicrobiales > Rhizobiaceae > Ensifer > Ensifer sp. ZNC0028. The sequence goes on along the minus strand of NZ_JTLA01000015.1, from coordinate 56,468 downwards.
AATGCGTGCGCTGCGGCGACTGTGCGACAGGCTGCAATTTCGGCGCTAAGAACTCGCTCGACGTCAATCTGCTCGTCACGGCGCTAAGCAACGAGGCGGAGATCTTCAGCGGCGCGACCGTGCTCAGCGTCAAGCCGGACGGCGGCAACTGGATCGTCGATTGCGTCTACACCGACGCGGCGCTACGCGCACGCGACCGCGAGGTGCTGCAGGTGCGCGCAGGCAAGGTCGTGCTGGCGGCGGGCACGCTCGGCTCGTTCGAAATCCTGAAGCGCTCACAGGCCAAGGGCCTCAGCCTCTCCGTGCATTTCGGCAATAACTGCTCGACCAATGGCGACATGCTGGTGACCGATTATGCCACATCAAATCCGGTCAATACCGTTTCGGACGAGGCCGTGCAGCCCTCCAAGCGTGCGATCGGCCCCACGATCACCGGCGTGCTCGATCTTCGAAAAACGGCCGGTGTTCTGATCGAGGAGCTCTCTGTTCCAGCCGGCCTGCGCCTCGCCTTTACCGAGATCTTTGCGACGCTCAACACGCTTCACGGCCTCGACCGGATCGACTGGTCGACGCATACGCGGGGCTTCCCGGACGATGACGCCTATGTGGCGCCGACCGGCAGGATAGAACATTCCGCCGTCTATGCCGTCATGGCCGATGACGGCGCCGCCGGGCGTATGGAACTGGATGGTTCGGCTTCCGACGACGACGACGGCACCGCGCGGATGCGCTGGGACGACCTGCCGTCCCAGCCGGTCTTCGACAGCGAGATCGAGGCGCTGGCGCGGCTGGCGAAGAATACGGGCGGTCGCATCATCGCCAATCCCGTCTGGAAGCTTCTTCCAGCCAGCCTGAACTGGCTGCTGCAGAACAAGCGCGGTCCGCTCACGACCGTGCACCCGCTCGGCGGCTGCGTAATGGGCAACACCGGCGCGACGGGCGTCGTCGATCATCTGGGGCGCGTCTTCAAATCGGAGTTCCCGAACGACTTCCACAATGGTCTTGTGGTTCTCGACGGCTCGATCATTCCGACGGCGCTTGGCACCAATCCGGCGCTCACCATTGCGGCAGTGGCCCTGCGCGCCTCCGAAATGCTCGCAGCAGCCTGGGGTTATGTCGCCCCGGCTCCTGCTGCGCCTGGCCTTGCCTTGGTTCGCCCGGTGTTTCGTGAAACCGATGCCGCCGCATCGGCCCCTGATGCCGATGCCGAGATCATCGAGCGCCTTGCCGGCCGGGTCAGGTTTTCAGCGGCCGGTGCAGCCGCTGAAACGCGAGTTGTCGAGCTTACGCTGCGTTTCAAACCGAAGGCGCTGGCCGATCTGGCGCCAAGCAATGGCGGCGATGGAACTCTTGAGGTCGCGACCGATGCCACTGCGCCGCTGGCCCGAAGCATGATCCGCATCTTTCCTGCGGATCAGTGGGACAATCTCCACCAGACATGGGCGCCTGCCGGCCTGAAGGAGCAGAAGCTCGAGGCGATCGCCACCTTTACCGCGCCCCTGACCGGCAGCCTGCGGGTCCTTGAACGCCAGTCGACGTGGGTCGGCGGCAGGATCTGGCGTGCCGGCAAGGCCTGGGTGCTCAATCGCGGCCTGCGCGACAGCTATCAGGCGATCGTCGATGGCGACGGTGGGCCCGGTTTCCTTGAGCGCGTCCGCTCGGGTCTTGCCATCGCCAGCCGGTCCGGCGAAATCCGCGCCTTCGTCTATGATCTGAAGATCGGCACGCCGGACCCGATCACCGGCGGCATCTCCCTTGCCGGCGACCGGATCGTCGGCACCAAGCGCTTCACCTATGATCGGCGCTCCAATCCCTGGCGTCAGCTCATGGAGGTCGCGCTGGAGCAATTTCCGGGGTTGGAGGCCGCGTCCGGCGGCCGCGTGCTGACGCTCGACCTCGACTATCTCGCCCGCATCGGCGTGCCGCTCGTGCGCATCACGGAACAGCGCGACGGCGTCGCCGCGATCGGAGCGCTTCTGACTTTCCTCGGGTATTTTCTCCGGCTGCTGTTGGGCATGCATATCTGGAGTTTCCGTGCACCCGACAAGGACAAGGACCCGGCGAACGACGTGGTGGATTTCCGCCCGCCGGCGCAGTTGAAGATCAAGGGAGGCGGTACGGTCGCAGCGCAGCGACAGACGCTCGTCGTCGGAACGACCAAGCCTCAACTCGGCGGCCCGCCGGTTCTCGGGAAAGTCCTGCTGACCCGCTATCCCCATCCCGGCACGACGAAGCGGCCGCTGGTGATGATCCACGGATACAGCGCCGGCGGGACAACCTTTGCCCACCACGCCGTCAATCCCAACTTCGCCAGCCATTTCTGGAAGACGGGGCGTGAGGTCTGGATCGCCGACCTCAGAACCAGCCCGGCGCACCCGACCGCAAGTGCTGCCTGGAGCTTCGACGAAATTGGCAAGGAAGACGTGCCCTTGGTCTTGCGGACGATCGCCACGCAGACCGGCGCGCCGAAGCTCGACGTCATCGCCCATTGCATGGGCACGATGGTTTTCAGCATCGCCACGCTGGAGGGCAAGATTACCGATCTCGTCGATCGGGTGGCCTTCACACAGGTCGGACCGCTGGTGGTCTTTACGCCCGCCAACATCTTCCGCGCCTATGCGGTGCGCTACCTTCTCGGCTTCCTGCCCGACAGCTACAGCTTCAATCCGGATAAACCGACGCTCGCCGACGACCTCTGGGACCGCGTGCTGTCGACGCTTCCTTACCCGGTCGAGGAATTCGACGTTGAAAACCCGGTTTGGCCCTGGAAGCGGACGCCGTGGACAAGGACGCGGCACCGGATGGACGCGCTCTATGGACGCGACTTCAACGTGGCCAACATGGAGCCGGAGATGCTGCGCTTCATCAACGAGCATTTCGGCGCGCTCAGCCTCAATACGGTTTCCACGACAGTGCATTTCGTGCGCAACGCAATGCTCACCGACTACAGGGGGCAAAACCGGCTGGTGTCGCGGGAACTCCTGCGGGATAATTGGAAATTCCCCACCTTCAGCGTCCACGGATCGGGCAACGGTCTGACGGATCCCGCGACCGTCGACCGCATGCGCCGCGTCTTCGACGATGCGGGGCGTGTCTACCTGGAACCCTATCTCAACCCGGGTGCCGGCCACCAGGACGCGCTTATCGGAACGACGCGATACGCGACCTTGCAGAAGATCGAAGCATTTCTCGACAAGAACATAACGCAGCAGCCGGTCGCCGCGGCCACCACGATGACGGCCTACCCGCCCTGGATCGGGCCGATCATCACGGAGGAACTCGGCGACCTTGTCATTCGCCTCGGTTCGCTGCCAGCGCTCCGCCAGACCGAGGGCGTGATCATGCTGCGTGTCCAGCTAAGTGGGGACGATATTCTTCGCCCCGATGGCCTGCCCTGGGATCTGCCCTATGTCACCAGCCACATGATGGTCTACTGGTCGCCGGAGTTGCGTGACAATCGCTGGGACGCATTCAAGGCGCCGCTTCCAACGTCAATGCCGGGGTATGATCCGAACTATCCGGGAAACGCGTTGCTCGTCCTGCTCGCCTACGCGGAGGAAGATACTCTGGCGCCTCCCGGGGCGGTAAAAGCCCAATACTATGCACTAGCCAAGGACGGTGTCGTCTACCGAGCAGACCTTCGGCATTCGAACGCGAACCCGGAAGAGAAGCTGCAAGATTTGCGCTACGAGCGCTTCGAACAGATATCGAGCGCAATATCGGATGCGATGAAGGCGCCATTGCCCGACATCAATCCGGGCAAGGTGACAAAATTCTCGCCGAACCGCCTTGTCTACAAGGGCATGACACCGACGACGAATTTGACGGTTGACGCGGTTCCGCAGTCAACGGCGTCTGCCAGTACGTCGATGACGCTCAACTTCCTGATGGGCGATGCGGCGCTGGAAAACCTCATCGAGCAGGATCGGGGGCTGATGGACGGCGTGATCCCTTATGATTCTCCGCTCGTTCCTGCGGCGCTCCCTTCGCCCGCCGGTACCAGCTTCGTTCTGGGCTCGTGCCAGTACCCGGCCGGTTTCATCGACGGCAAGGTTGCCTATCGCTCCTACGGGCGCGTTGCCGCCAGAATAAGGGCAGGGGCGGGGATCCAGCCGAAGTTCGCTCTCTTCGTCGGCGACCAGGTCTATGTCGATCCGACCGCCGGGCTCTATGATCCGGCGACAAACGACGACCGGTATCGCCTGCCTTACGAGGCGTGGCTGCGCGAACGCAACGTGCGCGAGGTGTTGCGCCGCATCCCGTCGTTCATGCTTCTGGACGACCACGAGATTGACGACAATTGGGAGCCGCTGGCGTCTCCGAAAGACATCGATTCGAATGCAAAGCTGAAGAAGGATGGTTTTGCGGCTTTCGAGAAGTACCAGCGTGGACTGGACACCAAGCTGAACGTTCAGCACAACACCTTCGACTACGACGGCTTTCACTTTTTCCTGCTCGACACCCGGACAGAAAGAACGCACCGCAAGGTCGGCGCCGGGCTTGCCAACGCGACCCTGTTCGATCCGGGGCTGGCCGCCGGCCAGACGATGGGCAAGCTTGTGGCGTGGCTTGCAGCCGCAGGCCCGAAATTCATCGCGTCGCCATCGATGTTCCTGCCGCGTCATCGCCGGGCGATCCAGCGCGATGCCAGCCTCAGTCCGGACAATCTGAGTGCGCTGCGTTCCGATGGCTGGGACGGCTATCCGAACAGTCTGCGCGATGTGCTCGGCGTCATCGCCGCCGGAAAGATCAAGCATGTCGTGCTCCTCTCCGGTGACGAACACCGGGGCTGCATCGCAACGGCCCGACTGACGGAAATGGACGGCACGCCGATCACGACCGTGCATTCGATCCATACGGCCGCGATGTACGCGCCCTATCCTTTCGCAAACGGAATAGACCAGGATATCGTCGAGCAGGAGACGTTCGAGTTCGACTACAAGGCCAAGCGCTATCGCTGCATCGTCGATGCGACCCGGCCGGCTGCCGGTGACGGCGCGACCTTCCTCCAAGTCCGCCAGGTCGGCGCCGATTGGGAGCTCGACTGCGAATATGCGGGGACCGTGCAGACGCTCACGCTCTGATATCATCTCCAGGCGCAAGGGCTCGCGATCGGCACCTTTACGCGCCTTTTCGCGGGCCCCGTGTGCTTGCGTGCTTCAGGCTTGAATCCTTGAACGAAAGCTCGATCCGGCACGTTCACGAGGACGTGTCCGGGCGGTCACTTCATGCGGCCTTGTCACCAGACGCCGCCGCTTGACAGTCGGTTCAAAATAAACTTAACATGTTAATGGATTGATGCTTTCCGATGAGGAGCAAAGGGAAGTTTCAAGCGACCGGGGAGATCTGCCCGCCGGATAACCTTCATGTGACGTGAAGGATCAGGCGCAGGCATGCGATGTTCGCCGCGCGTGAATATGGGGTCGACAGGGAGGAACCTATGAAACTGAACAGACGGAATTTGATGAAGTCCGGCGGCGCTATGCTTGCCGCGCCCTTCGTTCTGAGACTGGGTGTGGCGCGCGCCCAGGAAACTATCACGCTGAAACTGCACCATTTCCTGCCGCCGGCATCCAACGTTCATCAGCGGCTGTTGACGCCGTGGGCGAAATCGCTGGCAGACCAAAGCGGTGGCGCGCTGAAGGTCGACATCTTCCCGGCCATGCAGCTCGGCGGAAAGCCGCCGCAGCTCTACGATCAGGCGTCGAACGGCGTCGTCGACATCGTCTGGACCTTGCCCGGCAACACGCCTGGACGCTTCCCATCCACCGAAGTGTTCGAACTGCCGTTCGTCGCCGCCAAGGAGGCGACCGTCAACGCACAGGCCTGCCAGGAATATGGCCAGACGCATGTGCTGAAGGAAACCGGCGACACCCAGCTCCTGTGCTTCTGGGCGCACGACCAGGGCCTGATCCACACCAACAAGGAAGTGAAGTCCAGTGCGGACCTTGCCGGGCTCAAGCTTCGCAATCCCACACGCCTTGCCGGTGAGGCACTGGCGGCACTGGGTGCGACGCCGGTCGGCATGCCCATTCCGCAGGTGCCGGAAGCACTGGCCCAACGGTCGATCGACGGCTGCGTACTCCCGTGGGAAGTGGTTCCCTCGATCAAGGTGAACGAGCTCACCAAGTTCCACACCGAGATCCCGGGCTCGCCGACACTCTATACCGCGACCTTCTTCCTGGCGATGAACAAGAGCAAGTACGAGGCATTGCCGGCCGACCTCAAGGCCGTGCTGGACGCCAACAGCGGCATGGCCTTCGCCAAGAAGGCCGGCGAGATGTGGGACAGTGTCGGCGCAGAAGTGCGCGCCGCGATCGAGGCATCCGGAGAAGGCACAATCAGCACGATCAGCGAGGACGAAAAAGCGAAGTGGGTGGAGGCGACCAGGCCCGTCCACGACAAGTGGATCGAGGACATGAAGGCCAAGGACCTCGACGGCAAGGCGCTGATCGCCGCAGCACAGGCGCTTGTCCAGAAATATTCGGGCGCCTGAGCGCGCTGCCGGCCGCACTCGCCTGAACGTGGCGCCTGAACGCGCCGCTGCATGAACCAACAGCTCGAGGCCTCAACAATGGAAGACGTAGGATACGAGGACGCGGTGAGGGTGCCGCGCCGCAGGGAAGTCGAACGCCTCGCGGCCGGTTTGGCACTCATCGGCGGCACGCTTCTTTGCCTTGCGGCGGGACTGGTCACCGTCAGCGTGCTCGGCCGCTGGCTGTTCAATCGGCCGGTGCCGGCCGATTACGAACTGGTGGAGGTGGCGGTCGGTGTCGCCGCCTTCTCCTTTCTCGCATACACGCAAGCCCGCAATGGCCACATTGCCGTCGATACCTTCACGCTGGCTCTTCCTGCACGCGTCACCCGGGTCATCGACGGCCTGTGGGACCTGCTTTTGGCCGGCTGCCTGGCGTTTTTTGCCTGGGGTCTTTTTACCGGTGGCCTGGAGGCGAGGGGATATGGGACCACCCTCATCCAGCTGCCCTGGCCGATCTGGCCGGTCTATCTGACCTGTGCCGCGCTGGCGGCGCTCGCGGCCGTCATCGGACTTTCCGTTTCCCTCTTGAAAATTGGAGGCGGCCGATGAGCGGTTTTGCCATTGCCTTCGTCGGCTTTGCGGCCATGCTGCTCTTGATCGCCATCCGGATGCCGATCGCTCTTGCCATGCTTGCGGTCGGTGCTGTTGGCTATGCCTATCTCTCCGGCCCGCATGCGCTGGTCTACTATCTGCAGACCAACACCTATAGCCAGTTTGCCAGCTACACGCTTTCGGTCATCCCGCTCTTCATCCTGATGGGCGCGCTCGCCGAGCAGTCGGGCATTGCCGCAACGTTGTTTCGTGTCGCCGAGCGGGGCTTCGGACGATTCAAGGGCGGAATGCCGATGGCCGTCATCGCCGCCTGCACCGGGTTCGGCGCGATCTGTGGCTCGTCGGTCGCGACCACGGCGACCTTCGGACGCGCGGCGCTGCCGGAATTGCGCCGAGCCCGGGTCGATGTCGGGCTTGGCACCGGGACGATTGCCGCCGGAGGCACCCTCGGCATCCTCATTCCGCCATCCGTCATCCTGGTGGTCTATGCGATCACCGCCGAGCAGAACATCGCCAAGCTGTTTCAGGCAGCCCTGGTGCCGGGGCTATTGGCGGCCGCCTTCTACCTGATCGCGATTGCGATCGTCGTTCGGCGCAGGCCCGATCTCGCGCCGCCGGTGACGGCGACCGAGACGGTTCGAACGCCTCGTCCGTTCTGGGCGAGGCCGCTGGGGCTGGTCATTCTGGCCGGTGGCGTCATCGGTTGGCTGGTCGGCTCGCTCGGGACGGTCGGCGGGATCTTGCTGGCGATATTCGGCCTGCTGCTGCTGGCTGCGGACTTTGCGATCGTGCCGGCGGCGGCCGTCGCCGTCACGGTGGTCGGCGGCATCTATGGCGAGGTGTTCACGCCGACGGAAGGTGCCGCGGTGGGGGCTGCCGTAACACTGCTGGTCGGCCTGCTGCAAAGGACCTTAAGCCTCGGCGCCCTGAAAAACGCCCTGCTGCAAACGGCCGAAACCAGCGGAATGATCTTCCTGATCCTGCTCGGCGCGGAAGTCTTCGGCGCGTTTCTGGCGCTGACGCAGATGCCGGCGACGCTTGCCGCAATGGTCGGACAGTCGGGCCTGCCGCCCTATGTCGTCATTTGCGGAATGCTCGTCACCTACCTCGTGCTTGGCGCCGTCATGGATGAATTGGCGATGATCCTGCTGACGCTGCCGGTCTTCATTCCGATCATCCTGACGCTGGATCTGGGCATGCCGACCGAGGATGTCGCCATCTGGTTCGGCATTCTCGTCCTCATCGTCGTCGGCATCGGCCTTTCCGCTCCGCCGATCGGCCTCAACGTCTTCATCATCAACAAGCTGGCGACGGATGTCCCGATCGTGCAGACTTACCGCGGCGTCATGCCCTTCGTCATTGCCGACCTCATCCGATTGGCGATCATCACGCTGTCGCCGGGCGTCGCTTTGGCACTGGTCCGGCTTTTGAATTGAGAGGAAGCAGACGGGGGTGCACCCTCCGCCTTGGGCGGCGCGCTTACAGATCCTTCCAGCTGTGGAACATGGCGGCCTGGCCGGCATGTTCGCCGTTGGCGCGCACCAACTGCCAGACGATGGCGTTCTCGATCCAGAAGCGGCGTCCGGATTTGGCAATCCGAAGGCCGCGATAGTTATCGATGAAGCCCTTGGTGGAGACGCTGTCTAAAAGACGCTGCCGTTCCTCGCGGTTCGGCGCCTCGGCCGAGAGGCGCGACGGCATGCCGATGAACTCCTGCCAGGTGTAGCCGAAGCAGGCCTGGGCGGTTTTGTTGGCGTAGAAGAAGCGCGGGTCCTCCGACCGGTCGTGCGCCAAAAGCGCGAAGGGTGCGCTCTCGTAGAGCCAGCGGCCGTCGAACGGATGGTCGACCAGCGCCTTGCCGGTCACCTGGCGAAAGCTTGCAACGATCAGGGCGAAGGCGTCATCGGCATCATAGTCGGTTGTCATCGCCCTTCGTCTCCATGCCCGGGGGTGGGCGTCAGGCATTCAGGGACGGAATGAACTTCCCGTCATAACGCACCCGGAAATTCCGGCGTTGCGCATCTTCCTGGAAACAGACGAACACCAGTTCGAGGTCATTCGCGCTGCTACGCCTTCCAAGCAGGCTGAGGGTGATCACGACCACGCCGCCATAGGTGCGGGTCAGCGCGATCGCTGCCCTTCGAATTTCGTTGGTGCCAGCGTCGTCCCGCTCTTCGCGGCGCTCATAGACCTGCCAGAAGGGCGAAGCTTCCCAGGCCGCGCGCAGCGCCTCGGTGATCTGGTCCTTGAACTCCTCGACGGATCTGCCCTTGCTCCACGAGACGGTCTTTTCGGTGTAGTCGGCAAAAATGTCGAGATAGCCGTCATAGTCGTTCGCATCGGAGAAACACCGCTCGATCATCCCGAGCGCCGTTTCATCGGAAATTCCTGCCTTGAAGTATATCGTCATCGAATCGCCAACCCTGCCGTGAACGCCTATCTAGTCAAAGCGCCAGGGGTGTATCTAGTCCCCAGAATGCCAGATCGGTGGCGCCGGAATGACTTTCCGTCGCGAGCGCGAGCTTGAGAAGGACCACAAAGCCGTCATCCTTGCCAAATTTTGCCATGGTCGCTAATCTTCCCCCATGAGCACGATGAACATATCCCTTCCGCACCATCTGAAAAGCTTCGTCGATGAGCAGGTCGCCGGGCGAGGCTATGGGACGAGCAGCGAGTATATCCGGGAGTTGATCCGCCGGGATCAGGATCGGCTCAATCTGCGCCGGCTGTTGCTCGACGGCGCCGCCTCCGCGCAGGCCGAGCCTGCCGACGCCGACTATTTTGCCGGCTTGCGTGACCGGGTTGGCGGCCGACGGCAGAAGTGAGCGGCAAGCCGGTCATTTCACGCGAACTGGCCCGCAACGATGTCGACGCGGCCATCGATTTTTACGCAACCGAGGCGGGGCCGGACGTCGCTCTCGGGTTTATCGACGCGCTTCAGGCCGCGTACGACCTGATCGGCACCCATCCGGAGGCCGGATCGTTGCGATATGCCTACGAATTGACACTCCCCGATCTGCGCAGCATCGGGTTGAGGACATATCCCTACATCGTCTTTTACCGTCAACAGGCCGACCATGTCGACGTGTGGCGCGTGCTGCATGCCAAGCGGGACATCCCGCAATGGATGCAAGGGCCGGACGGTTCCTGACGGCTCACCGACTGTAAGCTATTGGTTGCCTTGGGAAAGCTGAGGCAAAAACTCCGCGAAACTGAGCGGAAACGAGACGAAATTTCTAAGGCTTGGCACAACCAGGGTCCGCGTTCCCTCGCGCTTCCACACGCCTGCCGATACGTTCTCGGTCAGCATCAACACCGGAGAACCGCATGAAACGCCTCCTCATTCTCGGCGCCACCCTTGTCGCGCATTTTGTGACCCCTGCGCTGGCACAGGAGCCGACGAAGCTTCTCAACGCCTCCTACGACGTTTCGCGCGAACTCTTCGTGGCCGAGAACGAGGCCTTCATCAAGCAGCATCCGGGCGTGACGATCGACCAGTCGCATGCCGGTACGTCGAAGCAGGCCCGCTCGATCCTTGAAGGCCTGGAAGCCGACGTCGTCACCTTCAACCAGACCACCGATATCGAGTTCCTGGCCAAGAACGGCTTTGTCTCCAAGGACTGGGCGAAGGCGTTCCCGAACAATGCCTCGCCTTTCTATTCCTTCCCGTCCTTCCTGGTGCGCAAGGGCAACCCGAAGAACATCAAGGACTGGTCCGACCTTGCCCGTGACGACGTTCACGCCGTCTTCCCCAATCCGAAGACCTCGGGCAATGCGCGCTACACCTATCTGGCGGCCTATGCCTGGGCCAAGGAGGCCTATGAGGGCGACGAGGCGAAGATCGAGGCCTACATCACCAAGATCTTCGACAACGTTCCGGTGTTCGACACCGGCGGCCGCGCCTCGACCACGACCTTCGTCGAGCGCGAAACCGGCGACGTCCTGATCACCTTCGAGGCCGAGACCCGCAGCATCGCCAAGCAGTATGGTGCCGACAAGGTTGAAGCCGTGATCCCGTCGGTCAGCCTGCTTGCTGAATTCCCGGTCGCAGTCGTCGACAAGGTTGCCGAGAAACACGGCACGCAAGCGCTCGCCAAGACCTATCTCAACTTCCTCTATACCGAGGAAGGCCAGCGCATCGCTGCTGAATTCGGCCATCGCGTTCGCAACGAGAAGGTTGCCGGCGAATTCAAGGCGCAGTTCCCGGACATTCGCCTCGTCAATGTCGACGACGTCTTTGGCGGATGGAGCAAGATCCAGTCCGAGCACTTCGCGTCCGACGGCATCCTGGACAAGCTCTACGGCAGCCGCTGATCGTTTTTTGACCTCGCAATCAATCAGCCCGGCAGACGAACCGTCTGCCGGGTTTCACCATGACATGACAAGGAAATGAACGCTTGAGACGCAATGTCCTGCCCGGGTTACGCCTGTCGCTGGGGGTGACGCTGCTCTATGTGAGCCTGATCGTCGTTCTGCCGCTGGCAGCCCTCGTGTTCAAGGCGGCGAGCCTCGGCCCTCTCGATTACTGGCAGATCGTCTCGTCGCCGCGGGCGCTCGCAAGCTATCGCGTCACCGTGACGGCCGCGCTTGGCGCGACGCTCTTCAATCTCTTCTTCGGCTTGGCGCTCGCCTGGGTCCTGGTGCGCTACCGCTTCCCGGGGCGCCGCATCGTCGATGCCATGGTCGACCTACCGTTCGCTTTGCCGACGGCCGTTGCCGGTATTTCGCTGACCGCACTGTTCACGACCAACGGCGTGTTCGGCTCGATCCTCGAGGACTACGGCATCAAGGTCGCCTATACCCCTATCGGCATCATGATCGCCATGTGCTTCACCTCGCTGCCCTTCATCGTGCGCACGGTGCAGCCGGTGCTGGAGGATCTCGATCCGGCGCTGGAGGAGGCGGCCCAGTCGCTTGGCGGCTCGGATATCGCTATCTTCCGCAAGGTTATCCTACCGCTCTTGACACCAGCACTTCTCGCCGGCGTCTCCCTGTCCTTCGCCCGCTCGCTCGGCGAGTTTGGTGCGATCATCTTCATCGCCGGCAATCAGCCGATGTCGACCGAGATCACCGCGCTGCTGATCTTCATTCGGTTGGAGGAATACGATTATCAGGCGGCGGCGGCGATCGCGTCCGTGCTGCTGCTGACGGCCTTCCTCATGCTCGCCGTGACCAACTGGCTGCAGGCGCGGGCGCTGCGCTACACGCGGAGGTCCTGACCATGCGTTTAAAAAAGACCGCACGCACGCTGCCGCGGGTCGGCGACGGCCCCTTGTTCCGCCGCGCCCTGATCGGCATCGTGCTGATCATCGGCGCGTTCCTGATCCTCGCGCCTCTGCTGATCATCGGCGTCGAGGCCTTTGCCAAGGGCTGGCAGGTCTATCGCGACACGATCCTGCATCCCGACACGCGCCACGCGATCATGCTCACGGTGCTTGCGGCGCTGATCGCCGTACCGGTCAACACCGCCTTCGGCGTGGCCGCCGCCTGGGCGATCACCAAATTCGACTTCCGCGGCAAGGGTTTCCTGCTGGTGGTGATTGAGATCCCGTTCTCGGTTTCGCCGATCGTCGCGGGCGTTGCCTATCTCTTCGTCTACGGGCTGCAGGGCCTGTTTGGCCCGACGCTCGATGCCTATGGCATCAAGATCCTGTTTGCTATTCCCGGCATCGTGCTCGCCTCGATGTTCGTCACCGCGCCGTTTGTCGCCCGCGAACTCATTCCGCTGATGCAGGCACAGGGGAGGGACCTCGAAGAGGCGGCCGTTTCCCTCGGCGCTTCCGGCTTTCGCACTTTCTTCTCGGTGACGTTGCCCAACATCAAATGGGCGCTGCTCTACGGCGTCGTCCTTTGCAATGCGCGCGTGATGGGCGAGTTCGGCGCGGTTTCGGTCGTGTCGGGCAACATCCGTGGCCAGACCAACACCCTGCCGCTCCATATCGAGCTGCTCTATCACGATTATCAGGCGGCGGGCGCTTTTGCCTCGGCGTCTATTCTGGCGCTCATTGCCGTCTTCACCCTCATCGCCAAGGTCGCTCTGGAGCGCCAAGGGGCGGGCCGCGTCCGCCCAGTTGCCAATTCCGCGGAGAATGCATCATGAAGATCCGCCTTGACCACGTCGTCAAGACTTTCCAAACCTTCCGTGCCGTCAAGGACGTGTCGCTCGAGATCGAAAGTGGCGAGCTCGTCGCGCTGCTCGGGCCCTCCGGTTCCGGCAAGACGACGATATTGCGCATGGTTGCCGGCCTCGAATTCGCCGATGGCGGCCACATCTATTTCGGCGACCAGGATGCGACAGACATCCCGGTGCGCGATCGCGGCGTCGGCTTCGTGTTCCAGCACTACGCGCTTTTCCCGCATATGACCGTGGCGCAGAACATCGCCTTCGGCATGGAGGTCTCGAAGGTCAAGCGCGACAAGGCGGCCATCCAGGCGCGGGTCGCTGAACTGTTGCGGCTGGTCCGTCTCGAAGGGCTCGGCGAACGGTTTCCGGCGCAGATCTCCGGCGGACAGCGCCAGCGCGTCGCACTGGCCCGTGCGCTCGCCGTCGATCCCAAGGTGCTCTTGCTCGACGAGCCCTTCGGCGCGCTCGACGCCAATGTCCGGCGCGAGCTGCGGCGCTGGCTGCGCGAAATCCATAGTGAGCTCGGCATCACCACGCTCTTCGTCACTCACGACCAGGAAGAGGCGCTCGACCTCGCCGACCGCGTGGTTATCCTGAAGGACGGCCACATCGTCCAGCAGGGGACGCCGGAGGAGGTCTGCCGCGAGCCGAAGTCGGCCTTCGTCATGAAGTTCCTCGGCGATGCCAACATGCTGCTCGCCGAAGTGCGTGGCGGTCGGGCCTATGCCGATGGCGCGGTCATCGATGCTGCAGGGATCGCTGACGGCAAGGCCGAGCTTTACGCCCGGCCGGTCGATCTCGATTGGGCGATCGGAGGTCCCGGCATCGCTGCCAATATCAGCCGGGTGATGGATCGCCCGGGCGGCCGCCGAGTGGTCGCGACGACCGAGCGCGGCGTGCCGTTGGAACTGGACCTTGAGCCGGAGCGGGTCGTGAAGGCCGGCGACACCGGCTACGTGACGCTGCGTCGCGCAACGGTGTTTGCGATATAGGTTGAGCGTGGAAGCCGCCGAGGGTTTCCGCAGCTTGCGACGCGGGCGGCGGCCAGGATTCACAGGCAGGAAGCCGCAGCGGGCTCCGGCCGCCGTCAGGCGAAGCGGAGGGCGTTCCGTGCGCGCGCCTTGGCTGCTTCTTCCTCGCGGTTGCGTGGGGGCTGCGACGTCTCGAGTGCGTCGAGCAGTTCCTGTGCGCATGCGGCAATCGAATTGACTGCATGCTCGAACGCGGCTTCGTTCCGCTTGGACGGCTTGTTGGTTCCGCTCAGCTTGCGCACGAACTGCAGTGCAGCGTCATGCACCTCGGCGTTCGTCGCCGGCGGCTCGAAATTGAACAGGGGTTTGATGTTTCGGCACATGGCGGGCTCCCGGTCCTCTTCGTTCTCGCTCCTGTCGAGGCCCGGATCTTAGTGCCCGTTCCTCGTCAGCGAAAGACCTTTACCGCCGGCTGCCCGCAATCTGACCGTTGGCCGGCTCCGCTCAGGAGTTCCGGCCGTTCTGTGCCAGGCGTATGCCGGCCGCGCGTCCGCCGCTCGGCACCACGACGATCTGCTTGACCTTGCCCTGCTTGAAGGCGGTGAGGAACCGCGGATAGTCGGCGAAGGCGACGCAGCCATGGGATTCCGCGCGCTTGCCGCGCAGCAGGTAGCTATGCGTCAGGAAGCCGTCGCGGCCGTGCTTGTTCCTTCCGTCGACCGGCAGCATGCGGATCGCCTCGACCCCGTGGAAACGGGTTTCGCGCATCCTGAGATTATAGGTGTGCGGCGGCGTCGGTCCGGTCATCTTGACGTCGACGTAGCGTGGGTTGTCGGCCATCTTGCCGATACCGGAATGGGCCTCGAGCACGCTGCCGTCAGGCATATAGACCTTGGCAGCGGTGACGTCGTAGACGGCGACGCCGTTGCCGGCTTTCGCTCCGCCGCCAAACATGTTGCGCAGCGCCTGGCCGAAGCCGGTGCCGGCACTGTTTTCGGTCGGATCTTCCGGCCGCGCATAGGCAAGCTTCTGCTTCTTCGGCGCTTCGTCCGCGTCTGCCTTGGCGGTCTCTTCTTCCTTTTTCACCGCCGCGGCTTCCGCCTGCTTGGTCGCAGGTTTTTCGTCTTCGACAGGCGGCTTTTCCGCCTGCGCGGTGCGGGGGCGGAATTGCGGCATGGGACCAACCGAGGGCGTGTCCTCATGGCTCGGCAGGGCGGCCGTGTCTTCAGTCTCGTCTTGGTCCTGGTCCGGCTGTTCGGCGAGATCGTCCTCGGACGGCGCCGTCAACAAAGCGGAAAAGGCGCTGCCTTCCACGTGGCTCTGGGAGGGCGTGGCGTAGGCGAGTTGGACCGGATTTTTGGCCGCGGCAACGCTGGCGATCGGCGCGAAGCGTTCCGGCGCCGGGAGGCTTACCGTGGCGATCTGACGGTGAGGCTGGGTCGCGGGAACGGGGTTGCTTGCGACTTTCTCGGACGAGAGAACAGCCTTTTTCACCGCAGCTGCGATCCGGGCACTTTTGCCGATCGTTTCCGCGTCCATCGGGAACAGGGGATCGGACGCGAACCTCGCCTCGCTGGGAGCGAGGCTTGCGACCATAACCGGCTGCGCCGCGGCCGCGGCCACGAGCCGCGTCGCCTGGTTGGTTCTGGCGTGCTTGTCCCAGACGCGCTCTTTGGTCTTCTCAGCCAAATGCAGCTGCGGCTTCGGCAGCAGGCGGCCGGAACCATGCGCGTAGGAATTGCCGATCGCGGCCATGCCGACAAGCGACCACGCAGCCGCGCCGACGAGGGCGGTGCCGCAGCAAGTGATCAGCAATGGGCGCAACAGACGGTGCAAAGACTGTGGGCGAATGATCTTACTCAACAACGCAAATCAAGCCAGAAAATCTCACAAAGGCTCTCACCCCGGCGAGCGAACGCCGCTGCGCGATTTCTGGATTGTCCCCTTCTTGACGACTGATGGACAAAAGATGGAGAAGTATGGTTAAATTTTGCTTTCCAACCGCCGAAATAGACCCCAGATCGATTTTCTTTCGTCGAAAAGGCCGATTTTGGCCGCTTTCCGGTCTGTTTTTGCGCGCACGGCGTTCAAGCCCATCAGTTGAAATACCGTGGATTGCAGCTCAGATGCGCGCGCCTTGGAACGCCAGCCGGAAGCATGCGCCACCGCTCGGTGCGGTCAGGATGCTCACACGGCCATTGTGTCGCTCGGTGATCTGCAGAACGAGATTGAGGCCAAGACCAGCGCCGCGTTCCCGTGGCTTGAGGCGGTAGAAGGCTTCAAAGACGCGCTCGCGTTCCGCCTCCGGAATGCCAGGCCCGTCGTCGCTGACTTCGATCACGCCGTCCGGCTCGACCCGCACGACGATCACGCCCTGGTTTCCCGCATGCTCGATCGCGTTCTGGACGAGATTGGTAACCGCGCGCTCGAGCGAGACCGCGTCACCCTGCATCATCGACTGCTCCGTGTTCTGCTCGAACGACAGATCGTAGCCCTCGTCGATGGCGAGCGGAGCGAGGTCCGCGGCGACGTTGCGGCAGAGCGCGACGAGGTCGACGGACGTGAACGGCCTGGCACTGGCTTCCAGCCGCTGCAGGTCGAGCAGCTGTTCGGCGAGCGCCGATATCCTCTCGCAGTCGGAGATCAGCCGGTCGCGCTCCGGCCCGGAGGCGAGCAGGTCGAGACGCGCCTGAAGAATGGCCACGGGCGTTCGCAGCTCGTGGGCGGCGTCGAGGATGAAGCGCTGGTGTTGGCCGTAGGATTGATCGAGCCGGTGGAGCGCGCTGTTGATGCTGCGCACAAGCGGACGGACCTCGCTCGGCACCGCCGTTTCGGCCAGCCGGTGGCTTCGGAGCGTAATGTCGATCTCGTCCGTTTCGCGCGCGAGATCGGAGATGCCCCGGATCGCCCGGTTGACGATGCGGGGCACCGAGAAGATCGTGACGAGCGCGAGCAGCACCAGCATCGGCGCGACGAACAGGCGCGAGAAGGAAAAAATGAGCGAAGGTTGGCTCAGAAGCGTTCCCTGCCCGAATACGGTGAAGCTGCCTTCCTCGTTTGTCATGCGCCGGATGACGGCAAGATAATCCGATGGCGGGCCGTCGTCGCGGATGTCCGAATAGGTCATCCGGTCGAGCGCCACCGTCATGCCGCGGTAGATCTCCGGCACGTCGCCGGACTGGACGATTTCACCCCTGTCGCTGCGCGCGATGAACCAGAAATGCGGTTGTTCGCGATGAACGCGCGCCAGGTCCGCGGTGTCAGCAAGTTCGAGCTTGCCGCCAGCGCCCCGCTTGATCGCGCGGAATGCTGTCTCGACCGGGGCAGGACTGACGAGCGCGCCGCCTTCGTCAGCGACGACGAGCAGCGTGACGAAGGACAGGCCGAACGCGAGAAGCACCGCCAGCTGCAGGACCAGCAGGTGCGCGATGAGACGCTGCTTGAGAGACCGGGGCCAGAGCTTCCACACCATCCGCACCATGTTTGTTGGACCGGCTACGCCGTTCGGCTGACGCTTGTTTTGACGCGGCAAAAACCGATGCCAGTAAAACCGTGCGGAGACGATTGTAAACAGGAGGTTGCACGGACATTACGCGGACAGCTTGGACGACCTCTACCTCAGCGCGTTGACCTGTCCCGGACCCTGGCGAAATCGACGAATGCCCTGAGCGCTGCCGGCATTTGCCGCCGGTTCGGATAATAGAGATAGAAACCGCTATAGTAGGGGCACCAGTCTTCAAGCACGCGAACCAGCTTGCCTTCGTCGATCAGCGCGCGCACCTGGTCCTCGAAGGCAAAGCCTATCCCCGCGCCGAGAAGGGCAGCGTCGACCATCATGTCCTGGTCGTCGACGATCAGGGAACCGGTCACCTCGACCTGAACTTCGACACCGCCGCGCTCGAACTCCCAGGCGTAGAGGCGTCCGCTGCCAAAGCGCAACCCGATGCAAGGCAGCGCCTTCAGATGCTCGGGCGTGGTCGGCCTTGTGTGGCGCTCAAAGAAGGACGGTGTTGCCACGATCGCGGTACGCTGGCGCGGACCGATCGGCACGGCGATCATGTCCTGCGCGACGATCTCGCCGAAGCGAACGCCGGCGTCGAAACCCTCCGACACCATGTCGACCAGGTCGTTGTCGACCACGATCTCGATGTTGACCTTCGGATGACTTTCGAGAAATCGCGCGACGAGGGGCAGTAGCACCATTTTTGCCGAAGCGCGTGCCGTGTTGAACCTCAGCCGCCCGATCGGCGCCCCTCGAAAATTGTTGAGGTCGTCAAGTGCGTCCTCGATGTCGCGGAAGGCGGGCGCGACACGGGCGAGCAGAAGTTCCCCGGCTTCGGTCAGTGCGACGCTGCGGGTGGTCCGGTTGAAGAGCCGAACGTCCAGGCGCTCCTCCAGTGCCTTCAAGGCATGGCTGAGCGCGGACGGCGTGCAGCCGATCTCGTCTGCCGCACGGCGGAAGCTCTGGTGGCGGGCAAGCGCAAGGAAAGGTGACAGGTCGGACGGCGATATGGTTCGCATTGATGAAAATCTCTCATCAGCTCAACGAGAATCCAGTCGATTATCTCAGTAGATGCCTCGCTGTACAACCTCTTCAGCCGCCGACGATGGAGCGGCGAAACAAACCGGAGGTTCACATGCATACGTGGTTCATCACTGGCGCATCCCGTGGATTTGGTGCTCTTATCGTTGAAAAGGCCCTGGCCAAGGGCGATCAGGTGGTCGCGACGGCGCGCAATCCGAAGGCAATTGCGGACCGCTTCGGGGACCATCCCAATCTCTTGGCCGTTGCGCTGGACGTCACCGACGAGGATCAGGCGCATCAAGCTGTCGGCCAGGCGATCGCGCGCTTCGGGCGCATCGATGTCCTGGTCAACAATGCCGGCTACGGTCTGCTGGGCGCAGTCGAGGAAGCAACCGGCTCCGAGATCGAAGCGCTCTACAAGACGAACGTCTTCGGACTTCTGGCGGTCACCCGCGCGGTCCTGCCGCATATGCGCCGCCAGCGCGATGGGCGGATCCTCAACTTCTCATCCGTCGGCGGCTACCGCAGCGGCCCTGGTTTCGGCGTCTACTGCTCGACGAAGTTTGCCGTCGAAGGACTGACCGAGGCCCTGGCGGCGGAACTCGCGCCGCTCGGGATTTATGCGACGGCGATCGAGCCCGGCTACTTCCGCACGGATTTTCTCGACTCGACGTCGCTGAGCGTCAGCCCGATCGAGATCAGCGATTATGCGGAAACTGCAGGTGCGGTTCGCAGCAAGGCGAAGGAGATCAGCCATAACCAGCCGGGCAACCCCGACAGGCTTGCCGACGTGCTGATCTCGTTCGTCGATACGGAGCAGCCGCCGGTCCGGCTTCCGCTTGGCAGCGACACGGTGGCTGCGATTGAGGCCAAGCACGCTTCGGATCGCGACCTTCTTGCCCGGTGGCGCACGGTTTCCGTTTCAACGGACTTCGAACCGGCGGTTTGAACGAAGAGCGGACACTGAGCTCCTTCGCAACGTCGATGTCCGCAATCGGGACACCCAGAGGCGGTTCCGGGCTTACCATCCGAGGTCGACCTCCCCGGGGCATGCAGTAAATACCTCGACCAACACGACCACTACCGCCAGGCCAGCCGCCGCACCGTTTGAGGAAAACGGCGCGGCGGCTGGCCGTTCCGCATGGTCTGTGCTGGGCAGGGTGACCGGCTCTGCCGATGTTCCAAGAGACCATCTGACCCAAGCTGGGCCAGCGCTTAGAAATCCGCGTCGATCCGACTTTAGAATGCATTAGCGCTGTCGAACGGAAGCCGCTCTTCTCCTCTTCGCGAACTAGAGTAAAAGTCGCATCTCTTTCACGTCATGCAACCAAAGGGAGCGGAGTGAGCGAGACAACCACAGAGTTGCCGCGCCAGACGGGTAGACCAGACCCGTACCCCAGTTTCCGTTTTGCAACCTCCGGCAGGGATGCTCCCTTCGAAGCCTGGCGATCCGTTCTCGACATCCTGTTCGAAAGCGCGCCTGCGAAACATCTGCCACCGGCGGCATTTCGGGCGAACCTCGTCGTTCATCATTTCGGGACCTTTCTGCTTTGCCGCAGCAATGCTGACGGTGGGCGATATCGGCGCACCGATTTGCGTCTCGCCCGCGATGATCTCGACCACATCGTCATTTCGTGCGTGATCGGCGGGCGCATTGGATTGACCGCGCCACGGCTGAGGCGCCTTCGACCGGGCGATGTGGCCGTCTCCGATCTGTCAACGCCCGTGGCCTTTTCCATGAGGGCGGCAGAAGCCGTTCACCTGATCGTGCCGCGGGCACTGCTGCCTGTCGCTGTCGCGCCCCCACAGCCGATCTCTGGGCGCATTCTGTCCCATGGCAGCGCGATCGCCGTCTTCGTTTCAGGCGTCGTCCAGGCCTTGGCCGACGCGGCACTCCGCTTCGGTGCCAACGAACTCACGTCGCTCGGGTCGATCATCCCGGATCTTCTGGCGTCCTGCCTTGGTCCCGCAGATGGCGGCAAGCCGGGCGGCCGCACAGGTGATCTTGGTCGCCGCCTGCGCCGCCACATCGAAGACAACCTGCATCATCGCGACCTGACCACCGCCCGGCTCGCGCGCGAGCTCGGCGTTTCCCGCAGCCAGTTGTTCCGGCAATTCGAGATGACGGGCGGCGTTGAAACCTACATCCGCAGGCGCCGGCTGCGCCGATCCCTGTTTGCATTGTGCGATCCCCGCCACGCCGACCGTCGCATCGGCGACATCGCCTTCGACATGGGGTTTGCCGACGAGGCGCATTTCAGCCGCCTGTTCCGGCAGGCCTTCGGCCTTTCTCCACGCGCGGCCCGTGACCAGGCGCGGAATAGAGAAGGCGCAACTCTAGGGGGCATTCTGCTGCCGTTTACGCTCGGAACCTCTTTCTCCGAATGGATAACGGAACTGAGGAGCATATGAGCCCGCTGGGACGGTCGTCCAAGTTTTTGGGATGCTCACCCAAAGACAACCAAAGGGGATGTTGCTATTTTTCTGCACCCATAGAGAGTGAATGCAGAGCCGGATGGCTCGTGAAAAGGGATCTCTGGCATGTCGAAGCAGATCGCAGATCAAGCCTCCACCGCGCCGGGTGATACCCCGCCTTCAGCAACTCCGACCACGTTCACGCTGAGCGCAACGAATGGATCGAGCGTCGCGGGCGTTTCATATTTCAGCGTCTTTCCGCCGCCGCTCAAGAGCCCCGCAGTCAGCGTGCAGGTGCTGACTGCCCTAATCTCCAACGTGACGAGGTCAGGTCAAGAGGAGACGACGCTCACCTGGAACGGCGGGAGCGGCGCCCTGGCCCTCCTGGCGATTGCCGGCAACGGCAAAGGCGACCCCGCAACGGCTGAAAAGACCCCGGTGACACTCGGAGGCAAGGCCACCGTCACCTTTGCGAATGGCACCTATGCCATAGCGGTTTCTACTGGAGGGCCGGCGAATTCGGTCGAGGTCGATTTCGATCTCAGCGTCCCGCCGGCCAGCCTGGTCGGCCTTGTCGTCGGTCCCGCTGCAATCCTACTTGCACCGCCGGCCGGGATGGGCCCGTTGATCCTCGAGCCGGACCTGTCGCGGACGGTCACCGTGGTCTTCGGTACGGCCTGCACCTATCCGCCACCTGCAATTTCCGATGTCGATCAGGGATCGACGGTCATGTTCGCATCGAGTGGCGCCAGCGCCGCCAGCGCGCAGATCAAAGTCGGACCGGACAACCTGATCGTCCAGACGGGCTGACGTTTCCACGAACTTGCCCGGCGACACCTCCCTCGTCGGGCAATCCCCCTCGCTGCCCTTTTGTCCCTTCCCCTTGAGCGGGCAGCGAGGGGCTGGTCGGCGCCGCTTCAGCCCCGGAGGCGGTGCCGGCCACCATGTGATCCCGGGCGCTAATCCAGAAACGAAAGGTAACACCGATGACGTCATACTCTTTGACATGCGTGAACAACTCGCAGCTGACCGGTAGCTTCGCCGTCTTTCAAAAAGCGCCGCCGACGACGACCCCCGGCAACGTGTTCTCACTCGCCTGGTTCGCTCGTCCGACCGCGCCGGGAAGCCGCGTGACCTTTACCTGGGGTCTCGACTACAGCTTCGTCTGGTCGGAGACCGGCGTGCTACAGCCGGGCATCAACTTCTCGGCAACACAGGTGCGCTCGGCAGATCCCAACGGCCAGAACCTGATCCAGCTGACCCAGGACTCGGCCGGTGCGACGACCTTCGTCAATCCGAGCGTCAACGGCGCTCTCGGCTCGCTGACGATCCAGCAGCTTTCGAACGTCGCGCCCAACCGCACCTCCGTCGGTATCGGCATGGCCGGTTCCGGCACCTTCGCGGTCCAGGCGGCGCCCAACATGACGGCGGTCTTCTCCCCGCATCCCAACTACTGGGTGATCTTCGGCAACTATGAGACCGGCGATGTCATCGACATCGAAGACGTCACCGGCGCGGTCGAAGTCACCTATGGCGGTGCACTGACGTCGCGCACGGCGCTGCTCGGTCTCGACAACCTGATCTCGGTTTCGTGACGCCGCGGGCGGCGGCTGAAACAGCCGCCGCCTCTTCCTCTCACCGCTCAGGGAGACCCGATATGTCCGAGTATAGGCTTACCTGCGTCAACAATTCGAGTTTGCATGGCAGCTTCGCGCTCTACCAGGTTCCGCCGTCAGCCCCCGGTCCGACGGGGCCGGCATGCCTGGCGTGGCTTGCGCGTCCGGCGGCACCCGGCACCCAGGTGCGCTTCTCGTGGTCGACCGAAGTCGGCTTCATCTGGGGCGAACGCGGCACCTTTGGCGGACGCACGACCTTTACCGCCTACCAGTATGTCGCTGCGGACCCCGAGCGCGAAAACCTCATCGACTTCGGTTCCGACAGTTTTGGTGCTCCGACCTTTCAGAACCTGAGAACGGGGGGTGCGCAAGGCGCACTCACGATCCGTCAGCTCAATGCGACTTTCGACTTTCCGATCCACCTCGGCATCGCGCTTGGAAAGTCGCCCATCTACACCGTGGATTTCAACGTCAATGTCCTCGGTGCCTTCATCCCTCACCGAAACCGCTGCTGGGTCGTGTTCGGCAGCTATACCGCCGGAGAGGCGATCGATGCCGAGGCGCAGACCAATGTTCAGGTTGTCGACTTCAACCCGTCTTCGCCGGCGCAACGCGTCGAGTTGAGCCCGGAAAACATTCTGCGATGCACGTCTGCGCCAAGCGCCGATGCGCCTTTCGGCTGACCGCACGCTCAAGCCTCGCATGCCTGTTCCCCTTCCTGACGAAAGGAAGCCAGCATGGAAACGACCAGACCAACCATGGGCCGCCGCACCCGCATGCTTGCCGCATGCCGAGGGCGCCCACCGCCGCAAATGCCGTGAGCCGTCTGTCAATGCACTGCTCGACCCAGCGGTTGCGGAATTCTCCGCCCATGTCAGGTCGAGGCCGCATCTTCATCGCCAATGTTTTCTAGAAGGAGTTCGAAATGACCACAGTTCTCCATCCGCCGCCACTCGTCCCGCAAGGTTCGGCTGCATGGTGCTTTGCCGCTGCGGAGGCGATGGTTCGCAGTTTTCGCAACCTGCCCGCCGTGTCACAATATGACATTGCCCGGCGGAGCACCTTCGCGCTGGCTTCGCTCGACCCCGCGGTCCAGGAACGCCTGCAAATCGCTCAGGCGCTCGACCTTTCCACAGACCAACTGGAAAATGACGGAGCCAATCGGAATAGCCAGGTCGTGCAATTGGTCAGGACCCAATGGAACGCTTTTGACAACGCGACGACCGGCGGTCATTTCCTCAATGTGCCCCTGACCGCTCAGGCCGTCAAAACCGAGATCGATAACAACCGCATCTTCGTGATTGGCAACGCCTACCACTATTATGTCGTCTACGGCTACGAGAACGACGGCAACACACTGCTGCTGCGCGATCCCTGGCCGGAAGGGGTGGGCGGCTTGACACCGCAAATGTCGCTCGCAAACTTCCTGCAACTCCCCGGACGTGTCGCGATCCTGTTCGGATAAGCGCTTGAGCGCCGGCGTCGGATTGCCCGGTTTCTCCGGGCATCCGGTGCCGGCGGTCATGAAGGCGACCGTGCTTCTTATTCGCGGACGGTCCGGGTTCGGGCCGTGCCTTGAGCCGGCTTGATCTGCAAAATCTGCAGCCATTCTACCCAAGGCGCTTGCTGGGCGACTAAACATGAGTATAAGAGACAAGTATTAGCCTGCGGCATCAATCAAGCCGCAGGATCCCCCGCGAAGTTTGCGCCATGCCCGTCGAAATCCACTCCCAAGACCGCCGCGTCGCGCTTCGCTAGGAAGGGCAGCATGGTGGCAAGTTCTCTCAATCACTGGCTCGGCCTGCTCTTCAGGCGCCACCACAAGGAGGTGGTGCGCTACGCCTCGCGCCTGATCGGTAACCGGGACGACGGCGAGGAAGTGGTTCAGAACGCCTATCTGCGCATGGTGAGGGTCGACCGCCGCAGTGTCGAGCATCCGCGTTCCTACCTGTTCAAGGCAGCCCGAAATGCGGCGATCGACTTTCGCATCAAGCTGGAGCGGGAGTGGTCGCGCCGGGTCGAACTGGACCAGGCAGACCGGCTGTCGTCGTCGGACGACTTTGCGCTGCGGCTGGAATTTCGCGACAAGGTCGCAGCCCTATCCGTTCTCTTGAACGAACTGCCGATCGCCTGCCGGACGGCTTTTATCATGAACAAGGTCGAGGGCCATTCGCACCGGGAAATAGCCGAAACACTTGGCATCTCGGTCAGCATGGTCGAAAAGCACATGCTGCGTGCGCTGTGCCATTGCCGCGACGTGCGGCGCGAGATGGACCATGTCTGAAAGGGCGATGAAACCCGCATCGGCGGCAACGCATTGTCCTGCGAAAGACATCTCCGACGCGGCGCTCGGCTGGGTCGTCCGGCTCCATTCCGGTGAGGCGACCGTAGACGACCAGCGCGCCTATGAGGCGTGGCGTGGACAAAGCGCAGAGCACGAGGCGGCAGCGGTGGAAGCGGAAGCCTTGTGGGACGATGCGGCACATCTGCGCCGCGATCGCCGGACCGGCCTCATCTATCCCGGCCGGGACACCGCGCTCCTTTCGCGCCGTCGCCTTCTGACCGGCGCGGTCGGCATCGCTGTTCTGGGCGGCGGGCTTGCCGCTTCGCGCCCCTGGTTGCGCATCCTCGGCTCCGATTACGCGACAGCCACGGCAGAGACGCGTTCGATCGACCTGCCCGACGGGTCACGGGTGATCCTCAACGCGCGCACTGCGATGGACGTGGATTTCGACGAACGGGCCCGCCGGGTGGTTCTGAAGGAAGGCCAGGCATTTTTCGACGTGGTGGCGGACGCGCGGCCGTTTCAGGTTGCCTCAGGTGAAACCATCGTCACGGCCCTTGGAACCGCTTTCGACGTGGACGCCAATGCTGCCGATGGTTCGCTCGGTATTGCCGTGACCCGTCATTCCGTTCGCGTATCGCCAATGGCTGGCGGCGACCTCATGGGCGTTACGCTCGCCGAACGGGAGCGTGTGTCGGTCGGTGGTGACGGCGCCATCGGCAGCCCGGTCGTGCAGGATTCGGCCATCGCGCTCGCATGGCAGTCCGGCATGTATGTCGCCGAAAACCGCAGGCTCGGCGACGTCGTCGCGGCCCTCAGCCGCTATCACGGCGGCTGGATCGTCTTCAGTCACGACCGCTTGAAATCGACGCTGGTCAGCGCCGTTTTGGATTTGAGAACGCCGGACGCCTCGCTTGCAGCGCTTGCGTCCGGGCTGCCGATCCGGGTCACACGCATGACCCGCTTCGTGACACTGATCTCGGCGGTCTAGCCGGTTTCATTTTTTTCGAACGCCGTTGCGGATTTTTGGGTGCCGCCTCGTCTCGGCTTTTGAGGGATGTGTCCTGCCAGCAGGAATACCGGTCCCTCGCTCAAAGCATGGGAATAGGGATCAGATGTCCAGACAAACGGGGCGAAACAAACTTCTTGGCGCGGTCGTGGTCGCAACCACGGCGGTCGGTTCACTTCAAACGGCAGTGCCGGCTCTGGCACAACAGGAGCGGTCGGCCCGTTCCGGTGCCATCACTTTCGACATTCCGGCGCAATCCCTGACCGCGGCGCTTACGGCATTTGCGCGGCAGTCGGGGCTGAGACTTGCCTATTCGGCATCGCTGACCCAGGGGAAATCCGCGCCTGCCGTGAGCGGTTCGATCCCCCCGGCAGAGGCGCTGTCGCAGCTTTTGTCCGGCAGCGGCCTCTCCTATAGCCTGAACGGCGGGACCGTCACGATTACCGAGCGCGTTTCCGGTGCGCACGCGGTCGGTGCGGCCGACGGAGAGACGATGCTTGCGCCGATCGTCGCCGGCGGCGGCATCATCAATCCGGTGGATGCGCCCTATGAAACGGCTGCGCCGACCGCCTACATCTCGGAAGAAAACATCGACCGCTTTCGCGGCTCGAGCCCGGCAGACATTTTCCGCGGTACGCCGGGCGTGCTCTCCGGCGAAGCGCGCAACGGCGCGGGCGCCGTCGACGTCAACATCCGCGGCATGCAGGGCATGGGGCGTGTCGCCGTCACCGTCGACGGCGCCAGCAATTCGGCCACGGTGTACCAGGGATATCAGGGCATCTCCAACCGGACTTTCGTCGATCCGGATTTTCTGGGCGGCGTCGATATCACCAAGGGCTCGGACGTTGCATCGAGCGGCATCGCCGGCACGGTGGCGATGCGCACGCTGGATGCCGGCGACATCGTGAAGGAGGGGCGGACATTCGGTCTCCGGGTCAAGGGCGGGTTTGGTACCAACACCTCCACCCCACCGCCGGCCGGCACCACCGCCGGCTATGCCTGGCCGGGGGGCACCTGGGCGCCGCCGGTGGCTACGGCAAAGAGCGACGGAATGGACCGCCCCTCGTTCTTCGATCCGACCAGCGGCTCGGGCAGCATCGTCGGCGCGATGCAGGAGGAGAACGTCGACCTCGTTGCCGGCTACGCCTATCGCCGCCAGGGCAACTATCATGCCGGCAGCAACGGACCTTCGGCAGTGCCGGTGAGCATGGGGCCGCGGCCGTTCTGCTATGAAAGCGGCGTATGCCTGCCGCCCGCCCGGGGGTGGAAGGACTACATCGAGAACATCGGCATCGCCAACTACCGCGCCGGCGAGGAGGTGTTGAATACCCAGCTCCAGACAAAGTCCTATCTCGCCAAGGGCACTGTCCGTTTCGAGGACGGTCACAGCCTGCAGTTCGGCTACAACGGGTTTCGCAGCGAGGCTGGCGACCTCCTGGCGTCGCGCCTGACTTCGGATCGGGGCCAGGCGATACAGCAGGGCCAGACCGCCGGAACGAAGGTCGATGCCGGCACGCTTCGCTACAGCTGGAAGCCTGACGACAATGACCTGATCGATCTCAAGGCCAATCTCTGGGCCACGCGGCTGGAACTGCGCAATCCCCGGCGGAGCGGCGTGCTCTATCCGCAGCCCGGAGATTTCGGCCTGCCGGCCGATTTCCGCACCGGCTCCGATACCTTCATGTGGGGCGCCGATGTTGCAAACACGTCGGCCTTGACGACCGACTACGGCCCGCTCGACCTGACCTACGGCCTGTCGTTCCTGAGCGAGGATACGCGACCGAGCAAGTTCACGCCGGAACTCGAGACATGGCTCGACCTTCGCGACGGCACGCGGCAGGAGGCGGCCGCCTTCGCCAAGGCCGCCTGGAAAGCCACCGATTGGCTGACGATCAATGGTGGCCTGCGCTACCAGCACTACTGGACAGAGGATCGAAACGCCCCCGAACAGGTCCGCCCCGGCTACACGTACGACACGGCGCTCAGCGACGGCGGCTTCAGCCCGTCGGTGGGCGTGACGCTGGAGCCCTTCGACGGCACGCAGTTTTATGTGAACTACTCGAACGCGCTGCGCTCGCCGAGCATCTTCGAGGGTGTTTCAGCCTTCACCATGAACGTCAATTCCAACCTGCGCCCGGAACGGTCGAGCAACTGGGAGGTGGGCACCAATCTCAGGCGCGACGGCGTGTTTTCGGCCGACGACCAGGCGATGATGAAGCTCGGCTTCTTCGACTGGAATGTCGACAACTACATCTCGCGCGAATGGTATACCGATCCGCGCGGTATCTCCGGCATGCGCATCCACAACATCGCCGGCGCGCATTTCCAGGGCATAGAACTGTCCGGTCGCTATGAACGCGGTGGCTTTACCGCCGAGCTTGCCGCCAACTACTACACCGATGTCGAGTTTTGCCGGACGGCGACCACATGCGGGAACAAGTCGCTCTATGCCGACTACGCCACCAACCAGGTGCCGCCGGAATACACGGTCGCGTTGACGCTGTCGCAGACGTTCCTCGACGATGCCCTGACAGTCGGCGGGCGGATTTCGCGCACCGGATCGCGCGCGATCGGCCATGGCGACGTGACCGCCCAGGGCGCTTCGCAGTTCATCTCGCTGATTAACTGGAAGCCCTATACCTTGGTGGACGCGTTCGCAGAGTACCGGATCAACGAGAGCCTGACGGCGAGCTTCCGCATCGAGAACCTGACCGACGCCTATTATGTCGATCCCTTGAGCCTGGTGCAGCAGCCCGGCCCGGGACGTACCTTCTACGCGTCGCTGAAGGCGGAGTTCTAAGCCCGCAATCCGATTGATGGTCGCGCCGGGACAGGCGCGGCCATCAGCGGTGCTGCTACTCGACCGCAGCGGCCACCGCGGTCTCGTCGCGACCGCGCAACGGCTTTTCCGGCATGAGATGAAAAAGCGCGAGCGCTGCCGCCATCGCTGCAGCGCTCGCGATGAAGATATAGGTGAAGGGCACGGCCGAGGTAACCGTCGCGCCGAGCGCTTCCACCCCTTCGCCAGCGAGCGGCAGGCCATTGCCAAGGGCGATCGCGCCGAAAGCCGCAACGCCAAGGGCGCCGCCGAGCGATCGCAGGAAGGTCAGGACCCCGGTCGCGACGCCAAGATGCGTCTGGTCGACGGAATTCTGGACCGAAATCGTCGCCACCGGGAAAGTCATGCCCGAGCCGAAACCTGCGGCGAATGTCAGGAGTTCAAGGACGATGAGCGAGGTCCGGCCGGCGAGAGCAGCAAGGGCCGCCAGGCAAAGGAATGCAAGCGCGCCGCCGATCAGAGCCATCCTCTTGTAGTGGACGATGCGCGGTATCGTCCGCCCGCTGGTTGTCGCTCCGCAGACCGTTCCAAGCAGCAGGCCGAGCATCACCACACCCGAACTGCTGGCCGACAGGCCGTGGAACGTCTGCGCGTAGACGGGGATATAGACCGAGAGCCCGACATTGGCGCCCTGCGCCAGGAACATGGCGAGCGTTCCGTAGCGGACGATGGGATTGGCAAGCACTTCCAGCGAGATTAGCGGTTCGCTTGCCCTGCGCAACCGCAGCGCAAACGTGATCCACAGCACGACGGAAGCGCCGAGCAGGCCGAGTATGACGGCGGAGAACCATGGATAGCGGCTGCCGCCCCAGTTGAGCGCAAGCAGCAAAAGCGACGTTGCAGCGACGAGCAGTAGGGCTCCGGCCCCGTCGATCCGGTGCGCGCGGGCGACGGTCGGAAGCTTCCTCAGCGGCTTGTTGATGATCGCCATCGCCACCAGCCCCAGCGGAATGTTGATCCAGAAGATCAGCGACCAGTGCAGATGCTCGGCGAAGGTGCCGCCCAGGAGTGGACCGGCGATGCTCGCGACCGCCCAGGTTCCCGATATCCAGGCGGCGTAACGCGCCCGTTCGCGGGGCGGTACGAGGTCGCCGATGACGGTCTGCGCCAGTGCGAACAGGCCGCCGCCACCCAGGCCCTGAACGGCGCGGCCGACGATCAGCGTCAGCATGTTGGGCGCCAGCGCGCTTATCAGCGATCCCGCAAGGAAAATGATGATGGCCGCAAAGATCGTCGGCCGCCGTCCGTAGATATCGGAGATCTTGCCGTAAAGCGGGGCCATGGCTGTCGCGGTCAGCAGGTAGCCGGTCACCACCCATGGCAGGTAGTCGGCGTGTCCCAGGGCCTTGCCGATGGTCGGCATCGCCGGCGCCACGATCGTCTGGTCGAGTGCCGCCAGAAGCATGGAGAGAAGAACGCCGCCGATGATGATGTTCTTTTCCGGTTCGGAAAGGGCGGGGGCCGTCGCGGCCATTCCATTTCGTTGAGACGTCTCGGTCATTCACGCAAGTCCGATGCAATCAGTCGTTTAATGTGTCGTGACGGTATTCAGAGAGGTTGCCACCTCGATAGTCAACCGTCGTGACGATCGGGTGGGCCCTGAGAACCGCGTTCGGCCGTCGGTATCGCGGTGTCGGAGTTCCGCGCGGCGTCACGAAGGGCAGGCCCCAGATTTGACAAACTTTGCCAAATTGTGTCATTCTTTCAGCAGCAATGGAGGCCGACATGGCGACGATGAACGTATCCTTGCCTGATCCGATGAAGGACTGGGTGGAAGCGCAGGCACGCACGGGCCGTTATGCCAATGCCAGCGACTATGTGCGCGACCTCATCCGCCGGGACCAGGAGCGCAACGACAAGGTTGCGGCAATGCAGCGCTTTGTCGACGACGGCCTAAACAGTGGCGTCGGATCGCGCTCTAAGGACGCGCTTTTTTCTGCGGCGCTGGCGCGCGCTGAAGCGCCGCGCGATCGCAAGTAATGGCATTTCGGCTTTCCGTCGCGGCGGAAGAAGACATCACCGCAATTGCCGCGGATGGCGTGCGCCTTTTTGGCTCCGCCCAGGCGAGGCGGTATCACGATGAGCTATTCGACCTCTTCGCTCTCATCGCGGCCAATCCGCGCATGGCGCGCGAGCGCACGGAACTGTCGCCGCCGATGCGCATCCACCCGTTCAAGGCCCATCTGGTCGTCTACAGGATCGATGCGGATGGTGACATCCTCGTCGTTCGCGTCCGTCACGGGCATGAAGACTGGATGGCAACGCGTTGTAGCCTACGCATGATAGGACAAGGGACAGCGCATCGGCGCCGTCCCTTGTTGTTTTCTCGGGCGAGTGGATCGTTCGCCGACCGCGGCGTCAGACGCTCTTTCGCGTGACGAAGCGTGTTTCGAGATAGGCCTCGATCGCCTCTGAGCCGCCCTCTGTGCCGTAGCCGGAATCCTTGATGCCGCCGAAGGGGACTTCGGGGAGCGCCAGGCCCAGATGGTTGATCGAGATCATTCCGCTTTCGACCTCGCTTGCCAGACGATGGGCGCTGCGCTCCGATCCGGTGAAGGCATAGGCGGCAAGACCGAAGGGCAGGCGATTGGCCTCGTTGATCGCCTCATCGAGATCATGGAAGCGATTGATGATCGAGACCGGGCCGAACGGCTCGTCGTTCATGATCCGCGCGGAAAGCGGCACGTCGGCGAGAACCGTCGGCTCGAAGAAGTAGCCGCGGTTGCCGATGCGATGGCCGCCGGTTTCCAGACGAGCGCCATGCTCGACGGCGTCGGCGACCAGGCTTTCGATCGCCGGGATGCGCCGCTCGTTGGCAAGCGGCCCCATGTCGATGCCGTCTTCGAGACCGTTGCCGACCTTGATCTTTTTCGAGGCGGCGACGAAGCCGTCGAGGAACTGATCCACCACGCGCTCCTGCACGAGGAAGCGGGTCGGCGACACGCAGACCTGGCCGGCATTGCGGTACTTGCTGCCGGACATGATGGCGACGGCGCGCTCGACATCGGCGTCATCGGTGACGATGACAGGCGCATGCCCGCCAAGTTCCATCGTCGCGCGCTTCATGTGCTGGCCGGCAAGGGCCGCCAGCATCTTGCCGACCGGCGTCGAGCCGGTAAACGACATCTTGCGGATCACCGGATGGGAGATCAGGTATTCCGAGATGACGGCCGGTACGCCGTAGACGAGGTTGACGACACCTGCGGGGAGCCCGGCATCGACGAAGCAGCGGATGAGTTCGGCAGGCGACGCCGGTGTCTCCTCGGGCGCCTTGACGATGATCGAGCAGCCGGTGGTCAGTGCCGCCGACAGCTTGCGCACCACCTGGTTGATCGGGAAGTTCCAGGGCGTAAAGGCGGCAACCGGACCGACCGGCAGCTTGACCGTCATCTGGGTGACGTCGGGGGCGCGCGGCGGAATGATCTGGCCGTAGGCGCGTTTTCCTTCCTCGGCGAACCACTCGATGATGTCGGCGGCGCCAAGGATCTCGCCCTTCGACTGGGCAAGCGGCTTGCCTTGCTCGCGGGTCATCAGCCAGGCGATGTCACCGGCCCGTTGGCGCAGGAGGGCGGCTGCCGACCGCATCACCTGGGCGCGGTCGAAGGCGGACGTAGCCCGCCATGTCTTGAAGCCCTTCTCGGCGGCCGCAAGCGCCTCATCCAGGTCTTCCACTTCGGCCCAAGCCACGTGGCCGATCGCTTCCTCGCTGGCCGGGTCGATGACGGGAATGGTCTTGCCGGATCGGGCCGGCCGCCAAGTGCCGTCGATATGAAGCAGGATGTCTGGATAGTGAGCCATGGGAAACCCTTTACTGAATGAAGTTCGTCGCTTTGATCGCGACGCTATAAGATCAGGTCGATGGGGAACAAGCCGCCCGGCCAGGCGACCATGAGATCTGGAGATGGGGACGTGGCTGCCCCGTTGCAAGGCGGCAGCTCTGTTCGGGGGGAACTGAAGACGCTCCACTCGCAGACGTCAACCCCCTGGATGCCTTCTCGCTCTCGCCGGAGTATTGCTGTCCCGATCAGGGGAGCGCCGATGCGGCCTGCCGCTGACCGCGAAAGTGCGCAAGCATGAGCCCGCACAGGCTTTCCATTGCGGGGCCGCAGACCCGATCGATCCGGCGGATCGTGTAGAAGGGGAGGAGCGGACCGGGCAGACCGTTGCGGGCCGCAAGCGGCACCTCGCAGAGCCGCCCTTCGCCAAGATCTGCCGCGATCAGCCACAGGGGCAGATGTCCCCACCCGGCACCGGCAAGAATGAGCGCGTGTTTTGTCGCAAGGTCGCTGACCCTCAACGTTTGCTGCGAGAACACCGCGTAGTTCACCGCCTGCCTATCGGCTGCGGGATCGGCAACGACGATCTGCAGGTGGTCGGCAAGGTCGACCGCCGTCAGGCCGACGGATCCGTCGCGGGGGCCGGCGAGGGGATGACCGCCAGCGCAGACCGGCACCATGCCGGGAAAAGCGGCGACCGCCTCGCTGGCGATATGTGCGTCCGTTTCCTGCGCGGCCGTCAGGCCAAGGTCGCAGTCGCCGTCAAGCACCAGGCTCAACGCCATGGTCATTGGCGCTGTCACGAGTTCCACCCGCACGCCGGGATGGGCGCGGGTAAAATCGCTGATCACCCGGGCGATATCCGGCAGGGGAAGCAGCGGGTCGAGCGCCACGCGCAGGGCCGATTCCATGCCCTGGTGGAAACCGTTCGCCTTGGCCCGCAGCGCGTCGGCCTTGATCAGCAAGGTCCGGGCCTCTGCAAGCAGCGTCGCTCCGGCCTTCGTCAATTCCGGACGATGCTGGGAACGGTCGAACAGCGGCAGGCGCAGTTCCGTTTCGAGGTTCAGGATGGCGCTGCTGAGGCCGGACTGGGCACGCCCGAGCGCGCGCGCCGCCGCCCGGAACGAGCCGTGGTCGACGACGGCGACGAATATGCGCAATTGGTCGAGCGTCAGCGCATCCAGCATGATCGGCCATCCTGATCAAAGTGATCGATATTCGAGCAATTACATCGATCATCTAAATCGGGCAATGCTCCGCCCACGGGTCAAGGGAGCAGGGAATGAAACGGCCGATCGTCAATCACACCTCCGGCACGCAGGAGGCGCACGACTGTGATTGCATCACCGTCCGTTCCGACACTTCTTCCGTCCCGTGCAACGTCGATGAAGCCTCTATCGCCGGCCGGCCGCCGGACGAGGTTTTCCTGCTGCTAGGGCCTGGCGCGGATCCGGTATTTCGCACCCACGTTTCCGGATCTGTCGCCCAGGCCCTAGCGGTCGGGAACCGCACCTTCGGGAGTACGCCGTGATGGCGCGCATGCGACCCATTCCTGTGATCGAGCAAGCCGGCGGCGTGTCGCCTCCCGATGCCCGCGATGTCAGTGCCGTTCTCGCACTTGTTGCCCGGGTCGAAGAGACCCAATGGCTCCGGGACGTCGACGGTTTTACCTCGTTGCTGGCGCCGGAGGCCGTGTGGACGACCGCGTTCGGACGCCGGGTCGTCGGCGCATCGGCAATCCACGCTTTCACCGCCGCCGTACTCCCGAGCCTGTTTCGCGATTTTCAGGCGCTCTACGACGTCGAGCGCATTACCTTCCTGCATGCGGATCTCGCCGCGGTGAACGTGCGGCAAATTCCGGTTAATGCCGACGGCAACCGCCGGGCGGGCGAGGACGAAGGACGGCCGCTCTACATTCTTCGACGCCAGGATGGCGCCTGGAGGATCATCGTCGCGCAGAACACCACGCATCAGGGCGAAAAGATCGCCGCCCAGCAGCGGGCGGGGGATGAAGCAACCAGCAGCGAGACCCAAGCGCATGAA
Organism: Ensifer sp. ZNC0028; assembly: GCF_000799055.1. Lineage (NCBI taxonomy): Bacteria > Pseudomonadati > Pseudomonadota > Alphaproteobacteria > Hyphomicrobiales > Rhizobiaceae > Ensifer > Ensifer sp. ZNC0028. The sequence continues at coordinate 21,776 of NZ_JTLA01000015.1, read as the reverse complement.
TGAAAGATCCGTCCGCCACGCCACCTTCGTCATTCGCCGCAGCTACGCCGCGACCCCGGCGACCGTTTTCCATGCCTTTGCGGATCCCGCCACAAAACGACGCTGGTTCGTCGAAGGGGAAGGGTGGACGGTCGAAGAATTCTCCGCGTCTTTCGAGGTCGGCGGCCGCGAGCACAGCCGCTTCCGTTTCGGAAACGGCCCGCTCATGCGCAACGACACGATCTATCTCGAGATCGTTGCGAATGAGCGCATCGTCTTTTCCTACACGATGACCGTTGCGGGACGGCGGATTTCGGCGTCTCTCGGCACCCTCGAATTTGCCGCTGAAGGCGAGGGAACACGCCTCAACTACACCGAGCAGGCCGCCTTCCTCGATCGTCTCGACGAGCCGGGCGAACGCGAGGCCGGGTTTCGCGAATTGTTTCAGGCGCTTGCCGCCGCAGTTGAGCGCGCGCCGCTCGACGCTTGAGGGAAGAAGCAAGCGTCACCGCTGAAGCCTTGGTCGCCAAGCGAGGTGAAAGGCATCCGAAGATGAACAATTTTTAATTGTTTTTCAGGGTGTTGCGCCATTGAAGCGGCCACATTTGGGCCCAGCTTCCGATGGTCGGCACCACCTATTGCCGCGTGCCGACAGCAAGGTCTGCGGAGGCGCGCTGATGGTCAGCCGATCAAGTCTCACCTGTCGTATTGCCGTCGTTCTTCTCTCGATCGCCGCGATCGGGTTCGTGGTGGCGCGCAAGCCCGTGCCGACTGAGGCGAAACTGCCGGCCAATGCGGCCGCCAGCGCCAGGCGCGGCGGCGCCGTATCCGTTCAGACGGCGACGGTGACGCTCAAAGACGTTCCGGTTGTCGTCCATGCCCTGGGCAACGTACAGGCGCCCGACACCGTGGAAGTGGGCGCGCGCATTGCGAGCCAGATCACGGCCATCCACGTCAAGGACGGGCAGATGGTCAAGGCGGGCGATCTGCTGTTCACGCTCGACGACCGAACGATAAAGGCCGGGCTCGCCCGCGATCAGGCGATCGTCGCCAAGGATATGGCACAGCTTGCCGACGCCAACACGGAACTCGAGCGCGCCAAGACCTTGCGTGACGACAAGACCGGCACGCAGCAAAGCTATGACACCGCTCTCTCGCTGCAACAGGCGGCGCAGGGGAACCTGGACGCTGACCGCGCGACCGTCGATGCCGATCAGGTCGCGCTGAGCCTGACCGAGATCACCGCGCCGATCGGTGGACGCCTGGGTGCCGTGCAGGTCGCGCTTGGCGATCTTGTCGGCCAGTCGGGCGCGACATCGAACAATCTCGTGACGATTACGGCGATCGACCCGATCGACGTTACGTTCCGCCTGCCGGAAGAGCGCCTGCAGACGTTCAAGGATCTGATTGATCGCGGCACGCCCCCGCCTGTTCGCGCGCGGTCAAGCGGCACGCAAACGGTCATCGGCCAAGGCATGCTCGATTTCATCGATTCCGCCGTCGATACCGCTTCCGGCACCATCGCCATGCGCGCGACCTTCCCCAATGCCGCGCAGAAGCTCTGGCCGGGCCAGTTCGTGGATGTCGATATCGACCAGGCACAACTGCATCAGGCGGCTGTTGTCCCGAGCGTTGCGGTCCAGCCGGGACAGGATGGCCCGTTCGTCTTTCAGGTGAAGGACGACAACACGGTCGAAACCCGCGGCGTGTCCGTTCTGGCCGACGACGGCAAGGAGGCTGCGATCGGCACCGGCCTCGCCGCCGGTGACCGGGTCGTCGTCGAAGGGCAGGCGCGGCTGAAGCCGGGGGATCTCGTTGTCGCTGCCAACGCGGCCGCTCAGGCCGCGACGGATTAGGTTTTGTCCATCATTCGGGAGTGCGTGAAATGCCGCTGTCCGAGTTCAGTATCCGCCGACCGATCGCCACGGTCTTGCTGTCGGTCGCGCTCATCCTTGCCGGCGTTTTCAGCTATCTGGTCCTGCCGATCGCCGCGCTCCCGCGAACGGATTTCCCTGTTATCAACGTTTCTGCCTCGTTGCCCGGCGCCTCGCCTGAGACCATGTCGACGTCGGTCGCTATCCCCCTGATCAAGCAGTTCGCCACCATCGCTGGGATCGACACGATTTCGACGACGAATGCACTCGGCTCGACCTCGATTTCGATCGAGTTCGTGCTCGGGCGCAACATCGATGCCGCCGCCGCCGACGTGCAGGCCGCCATCACCCGGACGCTCAGGCTGCTGCCACAGGACATGCCGGCACCGCCAAGCTACCGGAAGGTCAATCCGGCGGACGCGCCGGTTCTGCTCCTGGCGCTGAAGAGCAGCACCGTGCCGCTGACCGATCTCGACGCCATTGCACAACAGGTGATTTCGCCAACCCTTTCGGTGCTCGACGGGGTGGCGGAAGTGTCCATCTTCGGCAGCCAGCAATATGCCGTACGCATTCAGATGCATCCTGATGCGCTTGCCGCGCGCGGCATTTCCGTCGACCAGCTGAAGACGGCGGTTGCGGCGGCAAACGACAATTCGCCCCTCGGCACCGCGCAAACCAGCGACCGTCAGGCGGCCATCGTTGCCGACACGCAGCGCATGAATGCCGCCAGTTTCGCGGATGTCATCGTCAAGAGCGTCGATGGCAAGCCTGTGCGGCTCGGCAATGTCGCGACGGTGATCGATTCCGTTGCCAACAACCAGACGGCAAGCTGGCACGACGGTTCGCGGGCGATCATCCTGGCCATCCAGCGGCAGCCGGATGCAAACACCGTTGAGGTCGTCGACCGGGTACAGGCGCTGCTGCCGTCGCTCCGCCAGTCGCTTCCAGCCGCCGCCTCGATCGAGACGCTCAGCGACCGGTCCATGTCGATCCGCGGGGCGGTGCACGACGTCCAGTTCACCCTGATCCTCACCGTCGGCCTGGTGATCCTCGTCATCTTCGCTTTCGTTCGCCGCCTCTGGGCCACGCTTATTCCGGCGCTCGCCGTTCCGATCTCGATCATCGCCACCTTCGCGGCGATGTATCCGCTCGGCTTTTCGATCGACAACATCTCGCTGATGGCGCTCACGCTCTCCGTCGGGCTGGTGGTGGACGACGCCATCGTCATGCTGGAAAACATCGTGCGGCACATGGAGGAGGACGGCATCGATGCCTTCTCGGCGGCGCTCATCGGTTCGCGCGAGATCGGCTTTACGATCATCGCGATCTCGCTGTCGCTCGTCGCAGTGTTCATTCCCGTGCTGCTGATGGGCGGCGTGATCGGCCGTATTCTCAACGAATTCGCGATCGTCGTCACCGTTGCCATCCTCGCCTCCGCCTTCGTTTCGCTCACGCTGACGCCGATGCTGGCGGCCCGGCTTCCGGCGAGGACGGATGGACAGGAGAAGGCGCGCTGGCTGCATCGGCTGGATCTCGCCTTCGAGCGAGGCTTCGATGGGCTGTTGCGCGCCTATGAGCGGCTGCTGTCGCTTTGCATCAACGCGCGCGCGCTGGTGCTTCTGCTCTTCCTGCTGACCGTCGTGATCACGGGATACCAGATCGCCACGATCCCGAAGGGGTTCTTCCCGCAGGAAGACATCGGCCAGTTGCAGGTCACGACCCAGGCGCGCCAGGACATTTCCTTCGTCGCCATGTCGAAGCTCCAGTCCAATGTGGAGGCGGTCTTTGCCAGTTCGCCCTACGTGGCCCATGTCGCAAGCACGATCGGCTCGGGTGGAGCGTCGAGCGCGCTCAATTCAGGCCGGCTTTTCGTCGAGCTGAAGCCGAAGAGCGAGCGTCCGCCGCTTGAAACCGTGCTTGCGGATCTGCGCCGCAAGTTGGTGGCGATCCCCGGCATCCAGGCCTTCATGTCGCCGGTCCAGAACCTCTCGGTGGGATCGCGCGCGTCGGCCAGCCAGTACCAGCTGGTGCTCCAGAGTCTTGATCAGCCGCTGATGAACGAATGGGCACAGAAGCTCCATGACGCCATGAGCGCGGATCGGGCCTTCTTCACCGACGTCAACAGCGACCTCCAGATCAACGCGCCACAAACGCGCCTGGTGGTCGACCTCGACAAGGCGGCAACGCTGGGGGTCGACGCGAGCGAGCTGCGCACCACGCTCTATGGCAGTTTCGGTACCGAGCAGATCTCGACGATCTATACGGCGGGCGACAGCTACGAGGTGATCCTCGAGCTCGATCCCTCGATGCAATGGTCGGCCGATAAATTCGACGAACTGCGTGTGGGCAGTGCCAATGGCGGCCTTGTTCCGCTCGGGGCCTTTGCCCGTGTCGAGACCGTGTCCGGACCGCTCACCATCAACCAGCTCGGCCAACTGCCGGCGGTCACGCTTTCCTTCAACCTGCCGGCCAAAGTCGCCCTCGGTGACGCCCTTGCGCAGGTCGATCGGCTCAAGGCAGAAATCGGCATGCCGTCCGAGGTGACAACCCGCAATTACGGCACCACCCAGCTGTTTAAAGATGCTGCCGCCAACCAGGGTCTTCTGGTGCTGGCGGCGATCGTCACCATCTACCTCGTGCTCGGCATTCTCTATGAAAGCCTGATCCATCCGCTGACCGTGCTTTCGGGTTTGCCATCAGCCATATCCGGGGCGCTGCTTGCGATCTATTTCGGCGGCTTCGACCTTTCGATCATCGCCATCGTCGGCGTGCTGATGCTGATCGGCATCGTCAAGAAGAACGCCATCATGATGATCGATGTGGCGCTGACGCTGCAGCGCGCCGGTTCGCCGGCAGCTGACGCCATCCACAAAGCCTGCGTGATGCGCTTCCGCCCGATCATGATGACCTCGGTTGCTGCGATCATGAGTACGCTGCCGATTGCGATCGGCAGCGGTGCCAGCGCGGAGCTGCGCCAGCCGCTCGGCGTCGCCGTCGTCGGCGGCTTGCTGGTGTCGCAGCTTGTGACCCTCTTCGTGACGCCGGTCATCTATCTGTACATGGACGATTTCATGCGGGTCGTTTCCCGCCTGGTTCGCCAGGGGCTGCAGATCACCCGGGGCGAACGACCGACTGCAGTCGACAATCAGCCGCGGCACGGTTAGCCGCCCGTTCCGGGATCACGTTACCCTCAGGCGGATGATGCCGATGTGAAGACCGCAAGCTGCGCATCGAAGGCGCGCTTGTAGGCCGGCCGCGCCTTGCCGCGCGCGACGTAGGCGGAAAGGTTGGGATACTCGTCGAGCAAGCCTGAACTTTCCAACCTGCGGAGCACCGTCACCATCATGAGGTCGCCGGCACTGAAGGCGCCGTCGAGCCAGTCGGCCTCGGCAAGCCGCCGCGACAATTGGGCCAGTCGGACGCGGATGCGATCTTCGAGCATCAGCAGGCGCTCCTGATACCAGTCCTTGTCGCGCTCCACGTAGGTGGTCGCTTCGCGCTCGAGGATCGGCGGCTCCACAGTGTTGAGCGCGGCAAACATCCACGTGATTGCCCGCGCGCGGGCATTGGCGTCATTCGGAAGCAGGCCGGTATGGCGCTCCGCCACATGGAACACGATGGCACCGGTCTCGAACAGGGAAAGGTCGCCTTCCTGATAGGTGGGGATTTGCCCGAACGGCTGAAGCGCGATGTGGGCCGGCTCCTTCATGGTCTTGAAGGTAACGAGGCGAACCTCATAGGGCTGCCCCACTTCTTCGAGCGCCCAGCGAACGCGCATGTCGCGCGCGAGACCTCGGCCGCGATCCGGTGATTTTTCAAAGGCGGTAATGGTGATCGTCATCTTGTCCTCCACAATTTGCCTGTCCTGAAGACGATTGGCCAACGGGGATACCGACATGCGCTGCCGCCTTTCAACGATGGAAGGCGGAATTCACGGCGACAGTGGCAGATAAAGGATCTCCTCTGTGGGTGCGAAACACGTGGCTCCCCGCAAGAAGGCGTACGTCTCGTTGAGATTAGCCCGAATGGACAGCTTGTTTCGGCGATCGCGGAGAAGTATAAATATTTCATAAACGTAATTGTCGAGCGCATTTCAATTTGATGCTGGCAATGACGTATCGCTTTCGACTTTTGACCATGGATGTACTGGCAGAAGCCTTGAGAGCGAAAAAGAAAAGAAGGCCGGGGCCAGTGCGCTCCGGCCTTTTTTACTGTCTGCCAATCGCTGCGATACGCAGGCCGATTGGTGCGCGTATGCGGCCGTTACGGTCACGCATTGTTCCTGCTCCACGAGGGCTAATCCGGGGTAGGTTTCCCCGTTTCGTCCTGTGGATGTTCGCGCCACGTTCGCCACGTTCAGTTTAAGTGCTGCGATGCCGTGCCATCAGCTTTGCCTGAAGCACGACGACGACGAGCAGGAAGGCGCCGCGGATGACGGACTGCCAATAGGCGGAAAGCGAGATCCAGCCGAGGCCGTTTTCGAAGTTCAGGATGTTGAAGACCATGGCAAGAAGCAGCGCGCCGGCAAGCGTCGCGCCGACCGAGCCGGAGCCGCCGGTCAACAGCGTACCGCCGACGACGACCGAAGCGATGGCGAAAAGTTCCCAGCCGACGCCCTCGGTCGGCTGGCCGGCGCCGAACTGCGAGGCGAGGATGACGCCGGCAAGGCCGGCAAGGGTGCCCGAGGCGAGATAGACGCCGGCAAGCGCACGCTCCACCTTCAGGCCCATCAGTCCGGCCGTCGCCTCGCCGTCACCGATCGCCAGGATATGCCGTCCGACGGGGAGCTTTTGCAGCACGAGCCAGCCGAGCACATAGGCAGCAAGGGCGATCCAGGCGGGAATGGGGAAGCCCAGGAAATCGTCCTGTCCAATTACCGTGAAACCGGTGTCATAGGAGACGGAGACAGACTGGTTGTCGGCCAGCAAAAGGCCGGTGCCGTAGGCTGCGAGCATTGTCGCGAGCGTGGCGATGAAGGGCTGGATGCGCATCTTCGTGATGATGAAGCCGTTGAGCGCGCCGACGGCAAGGCCGGCCGCCATGCCACCAAAGAGCCCGGCCGCCCAATGATAGGGGGAGAACAGAGCCGCCACGACGCTTGCCATGGCCGCCGTGCCGCCGACAGACAGGTCGATGCCGCCCGTCATGATGACGAAGGCCATGCCGAGCGCAATCAGCGCGAACATCGAGTTGTAGCGCAGGAAACTCAGGATGTTGTAGGGCGACAGGAAGTTGTCGTAGCGCAGTGCCCCGAAAAGGATGAGGCCGGCCAGCGCCAGGATGACGCCGAGGCGGGCAAGGTCGCCGGAGTTCTTGACCAGGAAGAGGCGGAGGATCGATTGCATCGGGGTTGCCTCTAATGTTTGCTGGCGCGCTGCTGGATGAAGACCGCGGTGACGATCAGCCCGGCCTTGACGATGAGCGCCGCCGCATCCGGAACGCCATTGGCGAGCAGCGTGTAGCGCACCAGCTGGATGACGAATGCGCCGAGCACCATGCCGATGATGTTGGCCCGCCCGCCGGTCAGAAGCGTGCCGCCGACGGCGACCGCAGCGATCGCATCGAGTTCCATGCCGAGGCCGACGAGGTTCGCGTCGCTCGCCGAGTTGCGGGCAACGACGATGAGACCGGCGACCCCGGCAAGCGCGCCGCTTATCATGTAGACGAAGAGCTTGACCCGTTTGACCGGGATGCCGGTCAGGCGCGCGGCCTTTTCGTTGCCGCCGACGGCGATGATCTGCCGGCCGATGACGGTGTAGCGGATCATCGCGAACGCGGCCGCGACGATGATCATCATTAGCACCACCTGGGCCGGAATGCCCGCGATGCGGCCGAGTGCGATGAACTGGAAACCCTCGTTCTTGAAAACCTGCAGATTGCCGTTGGTCATCACCTGGGCGATGCCGCGCCCGGCGATGAAAAGCACCAGTGTCGCGATGATCGGCTGGATCGAAAAGCGGGTGACGAGGAACCCGTTGAACAGACCGAACAGGGCCGCGACGGCGATCGGCAGGAGAAAGGCCAGCGTGACCGCGAGCGCCATGTTGTCCACCGGCCAGAACTGCCCCATGAAGATCATCGGCGCCAGTGCGCCGGCGATCGCCATTAGCGACCCCACCGAGAGATCGATGCCGCCGGTGGCAATCACAAGCGTCATTCCGGTCGCGACGATGACGATTGTCGCAACCTGGGTGAGGTTCACGTTCAGCGTCTGCAAGGACAGGAAATTCGGCGTGACGGCAACGTTGAACAGGATCAGCGCCAGGAAGGCGACGAAGGTGCCGTAGCGGCTGGCGAGCGTCAAAAGCCTGTTGCCGGACGAAAGCGTTCCCGACGGCTGCGGGGCGGGGGTCTCGATCGTCGTCATGTCATTCTTCCTGCTGGGCTTCCTGGTGGGCCATGGCGGCAAGCAGCGCGGTCTCGCTCAAATCCTTCCGCGACAGCGTCGCGACGGAAGTGCCGTCGCTCAAGACCGTCACGCGGTCGGCGGCGGCAAGCAGTTCTTCGAGTTCCGACGAGATCATCAGCACGCTCAAGCCCTCGTCGGCGAGACTGCGCAGGAGTTTGAGGATTTCCGATTTGGCGCCGATGTCGATGCCGCGCGTCGGCTCGTCGACGATCAGCACCCGCGGGTCCGTGGCAAGCCATCGGGCGAGCAGCACCTTTTGCTGGTTGCCGCCGGAAAGCTCCTTGATCGGCTGATCGGGGGAGGCGCATTTGACGCCAAGCGCGCGGATGTAGCGGCTGACGATCTCATCCTGGCGTGCGCGGTCGACGATGCCGGCCTTCTTCAGCTTCGGCAGCAAGGCGAGCGTCATGTTCTCGCGGATGCTCATGTCGGGCACGATGCCGTCGATCTTTCGGTCTTCGGACACGAGGCCGATGCCGTCGGCGATCGCGTCGGCCGGTTCGCGGTAGCTGCGGTCTTGTCCCTGCATGCGGATCGTGCCGCGTTCCATCCTGTCGGCGCCGAAGATCAGACGCGCCGTCTCGGTGCGGCCGGAGCCGAGCAGGCCGGCAAGGCCGGAGATTTCGCTCTCCCGCACGGCAAGGCTGACGTCGCGCACCCGCACACCCGCGCCGGCCTTGTCGACTTCGAGGCGAACGGGCCGCACTGGCGCGTCCTTCTCCGGTGCCATGGCCTGAAAGGCGGCAAGTTCCTTGCCGAGCATATGGCGCACTAGTGCCATTTTCGGCATATCCGCCATCGGGCTTTTGGCGACCGTCTGGCCGTCGCGCATGATCGTCACACGGTCGCAGATCTCGTAGAGTTCGTCGAGCCGGTGGCCGATGAAGATGACGGCGACGCCGGAGCGTTTCAGCGTGCGGATCGTTTCGAAGAGGATGGCGACCTCGCGCTCGTCGAGCGAGGAGGTCGGCTCGTCCATGATGACGAGGCGGGCGCTCTGCGTCACCGCGCGGGCGATCGCCACCATCTGCCGCGTCGCCGCATCGAAATGCGCAACAGGACGGTCGACGTCGATCGTCAGGTTGAAGGTTTTGAGCACCGCTTCGGCACCGCGCCGCATGGCGGAATGGTCGATCATGCCGAATCGTTTCGGCTCGCGGGAGAGATAGATGTTCTCCGCCACGGAGCGCTGCGGGGCGAGATTGATTTCCTGGTAGATCGTCGCGATCCCGGCGGCCTGCGCCTCGGCCGGCATCGAGAAATCGACATCCCGACCGTCGAAGGCGATGCTGCCTTCGTCCCGCCTGTAGACGCCGGTCAGGATCTTGATGAGCGTCGATTTGCCGGCACCGTTCTGGCCGACAAGCGCCATGACCTCCGCCGGCTCGACCTCGAGCGAGGCCGATTTCAGGGCCGGCACGCCGGCAAACGCTTTGGAAATGCCCTGCATGGACAGAAGCATGGGTCTCCTCCCTATCTTCGCCATCCGCCGCCCCATCTGGGGGTGGGCGTCATCAGCCTACACTTGAACGGGCCGAAGGTCATGCTGCCGTCAAAAAGACGGCCGAGACGGTTGCGCCGTCCCGGCCGTGGAGGCTCGGGAGATTGGATCAATAGGCGTTGGCGAGTTCTGCTGCCGCGTTGGAGGCGTCGTAGAACTTGTCGTCGTTGATGATCATCGCATCGATTTTCTCGCCCTTGGCGTAGCGCATCATCGTCTCGAAGGCCTTCGGCCCGAAGCGTGGATTGCACTCGACGACTGCTGCGATCTTGCCGTCGACGACCGCCTGCACGGCTTCCTTGCCACCATCGATCGACAGCACCAGCACGTCCTTGCCCGGCACCTTTCCGGCCGCTTCGAGCGCGGCGATCGCGCCGATCGCCATTTCGTCGTTGTGGGCGTAGATCACGTCGGCATCCGGATGGGCCTGGAGCAGGGCTTCTGCCACCTGACGGCCCTTGTCACGGGCGAAATCGCCGGTCTGCGAGGCGACGATCTCGAAACCGCCGGCCGCCTTGATCGCTTCGTCGAAGCCCTTCTTGCGGTCGTTGGCCGGCGACGACCCGGTCGTGCCTTCAAGCTCGATGATCTTCGACTTGCCGTTGGCATTCTTTGCCAGCCACTCGGCAACACGCTTGCCCTCTTCGACGAAGTTCGAGCCGATGAAGGTCAGATAGTCTTCGCCGGCCTTGGCCAGTGACGGATCGACCGAGCGGTCGAGCAGGATCACCGGAATGCCCGCCTTCTTCGCGGCCATGACTGCGGGGATCAGCGGCTTTTCTTCGCGCGGTGCGAGAAAGATCACGTCGACGCCTTGAGCGATCATCGAATTGACGTCAGCAACCTGCTTGGCGGCGGAGCCGGCGGCATCCGTATAGACGAGCTGGAAGCCGAGCTTTTCGGCTTCGGCCTTCATGCTGTTCGTCTGGGCGATGCGCCAGGGATTGTTGGATTCGGTCTGCGCGAAGCCGACCTTGTATTTGTCCTTCTGCTCAAGCTTCGGCACTTCGGCGATCGCGACACCCGCAAGGGCGAGCGCGCCGACGGCCGTTGCCGCAAGCATGAAGGTGCGACGGGAAATCATGGTCATAATCGGGTTCTCCTCCCAGATTGGCCGGTGCTCCTCTACCGGACGTGAGCGTTTTTGCGCTTCACATCTCCAAATCTTGCGCTAATAATATTAGCAGTCAAGGCCAAAAATTATGAGCACTTGCAAAAGCCTGCGTGCAGTGCAATGCACGCGGGAGGGTAGGGAGCACGCATGGCCAAGCGAAACGGGCGGAATCTGGAGAAAAAGGGCGAAGGGCGCCCGACAATGACGGATGTCGCCAGGATCGCTGGCGTCTCCCAGTCGAGCGTCTCCCTGGTGCTGAACGAGATGTCCGGCTCGCGCATCTCGCCCGAAACGCAGCAGAAAGTGCGCGAGGCTGCTCATAAAATCGGTTATAGACTGCCGGCGACCCGAGGCCCGGTTGCAGCCGCCCCGGCGGTCGAGAAGGACACGATTGCCTTCATCGTCGACGAGATCTCGACCAGCCCGCACCCGGTGGTCAGCCTCGACGGCATCCGCGACTATGCCTTCGAGCAGGGCATGCTGGTCTCGGCGCACGTCACCCGCTCCAATCCGGAACTTGAAGCCGCGGTGCTGCGGTCGGTCTTGCGCGACCCCTCCATCGCCGGCGTCATCTACGCGACGATCTTTACCCGCAAGGTTGCGGTTCCCGAGGCGCTGGCGCCGCTGCCGACCGTGCTTCTCAATTGCTACTGCGAGCCGCGCCAGCATGTGGCGATCGTGCCGGGCGAGGTCGCCGGCGGTTTTTCTGCCACGGCGCATCTGACGGCGCTCGGCCACAAGCGCATCGGTTTCATCAATGGCGAAAGCTGGATGGATGCTGCCGCCGACCGTCTCAAAGGTTACAAGCAGGCGCTTGCCTCCGCCGACATCGCCTTCGACGCGACGCTGGTGCGCGACGGCGACTGGCTGCCGCTTCGCGGCTACGAGGCCGGGCTCGACCTGCTTTCCATGCCCAACCCACCGACCGCCATTTTCTGCGGCAACGACCTGATGGCGATTGGTGTGATGGAGGCAGCCCAGGAGAAGGGTCTGCGAGTGCCCTCCGATCTCTCGGTCATGGGCTATGACGACCAGGAACTGGCGCGCTACACCCACCCGCCGCTCTCGACCCTGGTGCTGCCGAACTATGAAATGGGCCAGAAGGCGGCTGAACTCCTGATCGACATGGCGATCCACGGCAAGCACATGCGGCCGATGACGATCAAGGTCGACGGACCGCTGGTGGTGAGGGATACCACCGCCCTCCTGTCCGCAGCCAGACCTTCCAGGAATGCTGGATAGGGCATCGCCAGTGCCATACTGAGGTGTGCTGGATCTACACTGGCCGTGAGGCCGTACCAAGAAACCGCGTCATCTGTTTCTGGCAGAAGTCGAGATAGGCGCGCACGATGCTCGACGGATGCCTGTGCGCCGGATAGAGCAGGCTGACGTGCTGCTCGGGCATGGGGTGGTCGACAAACACCTCCGCCAGGCGGCCATCCCTGATCGGTTCGGCCGCCAAAAAAGGTGGCAACTCGGTAACAAACTCGGCCGCCAGAGCCCGCGCCCTCAAATGCAGGTAGTCGTTCGTCGTCAGCATAGCTTGCGGCTCGAATACGTTCTCGCCGAGGCGCCACGAGGCATGGCTGTTTGCATCCCGTATCCAGGCGGCCAGGGGGAAGTGGTGCAGGTTCTCGTACGTCGTCGGCTTTCCGACACGTTTCAGGAGATCCGGTGCGGCAACCAGGACATGCCGATAGGTCAGCAATCGTTTCGCCACCATCGCTTCATGAACGATCGCGCCCACGCGCAGCGCGACATCGATGCCGTCTTGGACCAGATCCACACGACGGTCGGTCGTGTACACGTTGACCTGGACATCCGGGTATTGGCGCTGGAAAGCGCCCAACAGCTCCCACCACGGCTCAAAACCCGTCGGCAGTGAAAGGCGCAGGCGTCCTCTCAAACGCGTCTGGTCGCTACGAACCGCCTCTTCAGCTTCTGCAAGCGCCTCGATCCCGCGCGAGGCATGCTCGAAGAGCCGCGTGCCCGCATCCGTGAGCCTGGTCCCTCGTGCCGACCGCTCGAGGAGCTGTATCTTCAGTTCCCGCTCGAGTTCGCGGATGCGCCGGCTGAGTGTCGGCAGAGGTATGCCCAGACGGGTCGCGGCGGCTGAGAGGCTACCAGCCTGCGCGACGGCGACAAACATTTGCGCTGCGTTCAAGTCCAACTGAAAGGCCTCTCATAATTGAGAGGCATCTTACCATCTGTCGATCTACTACACCATGGTTGAGCGGATTAGCTTGCTCTCATCCTCATCTGAGGCCAGTCGCAAACGCTCAAGGAGCTTTAGCCATGACAATCGAAACCGCCATAAAAGCCTACGAGGCAGCGCTCAACGGCAACGACATCGACGCCATTCTCGACCTCTACGGAAGCAACCCGGTCTTCATGCCTCAGCATGCCCCGGCGCTGGTCGGCCGTGATGCCGTTCGAGAAGGCTACAGGCAGGTATTTGCCGCCATCAAGCTCGATATTCGCTTCACCATTCATGAAATCGAGATCGCCGAGGATTGGGCCTGGGTGCGCACCAGTTCTTCGGGAACGACACACGTTCTCGCCGCAGATGTCACGATCGAGGAGGGCAACAACGAACTCTTCGTGTTCCGCGCCGAACAGGGCCACTGGAAAATCCACCGCTACCTGTTCTCCACCAACCGTCCACGCGCATAACGCCAAGGAGGTCAACATGAAAGCCTATGTCATCGAACGCGCCGGAGGCCCCGAGGTGCTCGAGTTGCGCGACATTCCCCCGGCTGATGTCAATGCCGACGAGGTGAGGATCCGCGTGCACGCATTCGGCCTCAATCGCGCCGAAGCCTATCTGCGGGCAGGCAAGATGGGCACGATAACCGCCCCACGGGTGCCTGGAATCGGGGCCGTCGGCGAGATCATGCACGATCCGTCGGGAACCTATAGGACCGGTCAGCGTGTCGCCACGGCCATGGGCGGGATGCAGTTCAGCCGCGCCGGCAGCTATGCCGAGGAGGTTGTGGTCCTGCGAAGCAACGTGGTCGATCTCGACGGGGTCAGCCTGCCGTGGGAGGAACTCGCGACTTTACCTGAAGCCTATCTGACGGTCTGGGGTGCGCTCACGAAAACGCTAGCGATCGAGAAGGGGCAGACCCTCCTTGTCCGCGGAGCAACTGCCTCGGTCGGGTTGGCGGCGATCGTCTACGCCAAGGCGCTTGGGCTTACCGTGATCGCCACGACACGTTCCAGCCAAAACACTGAACGATTGCGCGATATGGGCGCCGATCACGTCGTCATCGACACCGGCGAGATTGCCGAGCAGGTTCGCGCCCTTGTCCCGGCGGGCATCGACGCGGCGCTGGAAATCGTCGGGGCGGCCACCGTTCGCGACACGATCAACGCGCTCAAGCCATTTGGCTCCGTATGCGTGATCGGCCTCCTGGGTGGACCACCCGTACTTGAGAACGTCCACCTGATACAGGACCTTCCCGGCGCAGTGCAGCTTAGCTTCTTTCCGAGCGGGCTTTTCGGCACGGCCTCCCTGCCTTTGTCCGACACACCGCTGCCGTGGCTGGCGAAGGGCATCGCCGAGGGCCGCATTCCATCGTTGCTGGCTCGGACCTTCGACTTCGACAGCATTGCCGAGGCTCATCGCCTGATGGAAAGCGACCGAGCGCTCGGGAAGCTTGTTGTGAAGCTCTGATCGGTTGAACTCTCAAGGAGAAAGTCATGTCCTCGTTTCCTCGCAGAAAAATTGCGCGGTTCGCGCTCGCGATGCTGCCGGTTCTGGTTGCCGCGGGTTCGGCGAAGTCCGACGAAGGCGCTAGGGCCGCCATTACCCGACAACTGCAGAGCTACCAAAACGCCCTGAACGCCTCGGATGTCGACGCCGTCATGAAGCTCTACGCCGATGACGCCGTGTTCATGCCGCAACACAGCCTGCCGGCCGTCGGTCGCGTTGCCGTCGAGAGGGCCTATGAACAGGTTTTCGGAGCGATCAAACTCGATATCCGGTTTGAGATCGACGAGATCCGCGCGCTTTCGGCGGACTGGGCCTACGCCCGGACCCGTTCGAAAGGCACCGTGAAAATCCTCGCGAATGGGGCCGCCCCATCGTCCGAGGCCAACCAGGAACTGTTCCTGCTTCACCGCGAGAAGGATGGGGCATGGCGCTTTGCCCGCTACATCTTTTCGACCACAAACGCAGCCCCGCAGCAATAGCGGAGAGGCGAACCGAGATGACATCGCAACAGCAAACCTATGCCATCGCTGCGGCGCGGACCGTGATGGTCGTGATCTTCTTCCTGTCCGGCCTGTCCAAGATCGGATCCGCCGAAAGCATGCGCGGCTACATGGAAAGCATGGGCGTACCGGGAACATTGCTATGGCCTACGATCCTCTTTGAGGTAGGCGCGGCTCTGCTGATCGTGGCCGGCTACAAAACCCGCGTTGTCGCGCTTTTTCTGGCCGCCTTCTCAATCGTGACGGCAATGGTGTTTCACAGCAACTTCGCCGACCAGATCCAAATGGTCATGTTCCTCAAGAACCTCTCGATGGCAGGTGGCTTCTTCCTTCTCGCCTGTGTGGGGGCCGGGGATTTTAGCCTCGATGCCCGCTTCGAGAAAGCCGAGCGCAGTCTGCGTATCGCTGCCTGAAGTCCCGTCGACCTTCATCTGCCCGGGCGCTGCAGCGGCCGGGCAGGTTCTCCACCGGCGCATGGCCCAAGCAATCGAACCGGCGCTGAGCACTGACGCGTTCCAGGGTCGCCTGCCGGCTTCACCCAACCTGCGGAAGGACCGCTCGGATATGGTCGGCGAGTGCCGTGACCACGGAGGAGGGGCGTGGCTCCGCAAGTTCGAGCGCAATGCCGATCGTCGGGAGTTCTGGTAGAAGGCCTGCCGAGATGACATGAAGATCGGCAGGGACGGCGGTTTCGGTCAACACGCTGATGGCATGTCCTGAACGCGCGATCGCGATGAGACCCGCCAGACTGTTGCTGGCGAATGCGACGCGGTACCGACGACTGATACCCTCCATGGCGCTGCAGGCGGCTCGGAAGTCGAGCGTCGTCGGGGCGGACAGTGCCAAGGGAAGGGCGGTGCGGCTCAGGATCTCAGGTTCCGCGCCCTTGCCGACCCAGACGAATTTTTCGCTCCGAATGACCTCGCCACTTGCCGCGTCGGGAACCGAAACGAGTGCGATGTCGATTTGCCTTCGCTGGAGGAGCGGTCGCAGTTCGGTGGTCGGCGCACAGACCATGCGCAATTCGACATCCGGATGACGCTCAAAGAAGCCCTCAAGCACCGCGGGCAGGAAGGCGATGGAGTAATCCTCCGGGCAGCCAAGCGTGACCGAGCCCTTGAGCCCCGAGCCACCCATGTCGGCGAGGATCTCATCGTGGCCGGCGAGCAGGTGCTCGGCATGCACCAGCAGCTTTTCACCGGCCGCCGTCAGGCGCACGCCCGATCCGGTGCGGTGGAAAAGGGCCAGCTCGAGAAAATCTTCGAGCCGCTGCATCTGCATGCTCAGCGTCGACTGGGTCCGTCCCACCTGGAAGGATGCAACGCTGATCGAACCCGCACGGGCAATGACGGTAAAGTTGCGCAGCAGGGAAAGATCGAGATTTCGCATGATATCGAAATATCCAATATCTGATCGGAATACTATCAATTTGCATGAAGTTACGGTCGGCGCTAGCCATTGAAGATCATCAAATGAGGAGCCAGCCGATGTCGCTCAATTCCGATCCTCAATTCTGGGCGTCTGCCAACAAGCACCTGACGCGTTATGGCCCCGACTTCGAAACCATCATCGTGGAGCGAGCCGAGGGAAGTTTCGTTTATGATGCGGATGGTCGGGCGATCCTGGATTTCACCTCAGGGCAGATGAGCGGCGTTCTCGGCCACACGCACCCTGATATTGTCGCCACCGTCGACCGGCAGATGCGGACGGTTGCTCATCTCTTCAGTGGCATGCTGTCTCGGCCGGTCGTCGATCTCGCGTCCCGTCTTGCCGCACTGGCGCCCGGGCTGGACCGGGTTCAGCTTCTGACGACGGGGGCTGAATCGAACGAAGCAGCCATTCGCATGGCAAAGCTGGTGACCGGTGGGCACGAGGTCGTCGCCTTCGCGCAGAGCTGGCACGGTATGACGGGTGCTGCGGCCTCGGCGACCTACAGCGCCGGCCGGAGGGGTTATGGCCCGGCCGCTGCCGGTTCGTTCGTGATACCGGCGCCGAACGCCTATCGCCCGCGTTTCACGCACAAGGACGGCAGCAACGACTGGCAGACGGAGCTCGACGACGCTTTCTCGCTGATCGACCGGCAGTCGACGGGCGGGCTTGCCGCCTTCATCGCCGAGCCGATCCTATCGAGCGGCGGTATCCTCGAACTACCGCCCGGTTATCTCGCAGCACTCAAGCGCAAATGCGAGGAACGGGGCATGCTCCTCATCCTCGACGAGGCGCAGACGGGCATCGGCCGCACCGGACATATGTTCGCCTTCCAGCGCGACGGCGTAACGCCCGACATTCTCACCCTGTCGAAGACGCTCGGTGCCGGCCTGCCGCTTGCAGCGGTCATGACGACCGAAGAGATCGAGCGGAAAGCCCATGAACGGGGCTTCCTCTTCTACACCACCCATGTCTCGGATCCTCTGCCCGCTGCGGTTGGCGTCACCGTGCTCGATGTGGTCGAACGCGAAGGGCTCGTCAACCAGGCGGTCGCCCGCGGCGAACGGCTACGAAGCGGTCTTCTCGGGCTTCAGCAGAGGTTCGAATGTGTCGGCGACGTTCGTGGACGCGGGCTTCTCCTCGGGCTCGAGGTGGTCGTCGATCGGCAAACGAAGGCGCCCGGATTCGAGCTCGGCGCCAGGATCATGGAGGAGGCAATGCGGCGCGGCCTCAGCATGAACATCGTCAAGCTTCCCGGCATGGGGGGCGTGTTCCGCATCGCGCCGCCACTGACGGTGTCGGAAGAGGAGATCGACCGAGGGCTGGAAATCCTGTCGGACTCGATCGGCGCGGCAACCGGGGCGCGCTGAGCGTGAAAGCCAGGCGGCTTGCGCTCGTGACCGCCGCCAGCACTCTGGCAGGAAGTTGGACGCGGCCATCACGTTCCTCGCGCCGGAGGAGGGGTGAGATAACCCCAGATTTGGAGATTTGGGGCCTGAAGACAACTACAGGGGAGCCTGCTAATTATTCTGCACTCTTGAGGAGCAAAACGAGGAGCCGGGGGCAGATCCTATGACGTCATATTCTCTGACATGCGTAAACAACTCACAGCTAGCGGGCAGCTTCGCCGTTTTCCAGAGGGCGCCAGAGACGACGCCGGAAGGCGTGCTTTCGCTCGCCTGGTTTACCCGTCCGACGGCACCAGGAAGCAGTGTGACCTTTCACTGGCGTCCGGACCTCAACTTCGTCTGGTCCGAGACAGGTGCCCTGGATTCGGGCATCACTTTCAGGGCAACGCAAGTGGAGCCGGCCGATCCCAACGGCCAGAACCTGATCCAACTCACCGAGGATGCGAACGGCGCGACGACATTCGTCAACCCGAGCAACAGCGGTGCGCTCGGTTCACTGACGATCGAGCAATTGTCGAATGTCGTTCCCAATCGCACGTCGGTCGGGATTGGCATGGCGGGTGCGGCAACCTTTCTGGTCCAGGCTGCCCCCAACGTGACGGCGGTCTTTACTCCCCACCCCAACTACTGGGTGGTCTTCGGCGACTACAGCAGCGGCGACATCATCAACTTCGAGGAGATCACGGGCGCTGTCGAGGTCGCCTATGGTGGGGCCTTGACGGAAAGGACCGCGTCGCTCGGCCTCGACAATCTCATTTCCGTGACGTGAGCATCGCGGGCGGGACAGATCGAGTGCCGCGTGCGTGAATTGGGTGGTGGCGGATCGCGTAGGTCCGCCACCGGTTCCACGGGAGCAGTTGTCGCACTTGGATATAGAATCCGCCCAGCTACACTCTGAAATCGCATAATCTGAATTATGGAACTAGAGATAAAGGATCGATCACACCTTCTAACGTATTGATCTAAATTGCGTTCACCGCGATCGCTCATTCAAACAACAATTTCCATCCGCGTGAAAGCCAACACTCCTCGCCGACATACGGACATGGGATGGTGGAATCGCCAGTTCCTCGTCGATGAACAATGCGATCCGGATGTGGTCGAACGCGTTTTGGGAGACGAGACGAAACGCGGCCTATAATCTCGGCCTCTCCACCAAGCGAAAATGCCTTCGCCGGACGCGCACCGCTGATTCACACTGTCACTCATAGGATTCTCCGCATGAATCATGCAGAAAATCTCCGATCAGCGGGCCAAATGATACGTGGCGGTCTCTACGCGCTTACGATGCTAATGCGGTACTTGGAGCAAGAACGTGCACCACTTGAAGGGTGCGCCATGGCTAGTTACTCAACTAGAAGGAGATATTCTTGTCTTGTCAAACGAATGGACAAAAGCAAGGAATTCACGCGCATTGATGTGCCATGGCTCTATCGTTTAGTGGCGATGGTGGAGGCCGGTTGACCGTCTAGAAGAATGCTCTTGTAAACTCGATCGGCTATCAAGGCAGCGGCGTCCATAGACGGATGGTTGCTGTCAAATAGTAGCGGACGCCCGCTCTTACTAAAGCTGCACAGTTGCAGGTCGCAGAACACTGAGGAGGCATTAACAACTTCCGCGCCACTAACCTTCGAAATTGTATCGAGAACCGGTGATATCGACGTCACCTGTTTGTCCCAATCTGCCCTCTCGATAGCGGGGCCTCGATCAATCCCTCGCCATGCCATGCGGGCTAAAACCAGGGGGACTGAGTCTGAGAATTCGGGAATGGGACCTACTACAAGAACTCGCTTTCCGCCGGATACGAGTCGCAAGACGGTCTTGGTCAAGCCCGACCCATATTGGTCTCCTGCACGGCGGTAATGAAAGAAGTGATAGGAAGCGAGGACTACGGTATGAACCGAGGGCAGTTCATGCAGAATATGGTCTATGATGCGCTCATTGCCTTCAGCGCACCCGGATCGGTCACCTAATGAATACCCAACGACCGGAGGGCACGCGCTTATCGTTAGAGTTATTAACGAGCGCTTATCGCCCTTGAACCTGTCCGCCAAAGCATCTGATAATTCCACGCCATGGCTGTCGCCCCAAACGATCGTGTCAGGGACGGTTGCCGGATACCCTAGTATGCAGTTCTCGTTGCGCGGCAACTCTGTTAGTCGCCGAAGATGACAAGTCTCTCTGATTGGGCTTCGAAGTTGATCCATGTCGAGTACGACGTCGCTTGGGAGACGACCCGCGAAGCCTCCCGCAGCTATCACGGAGATCGCAGCAATGCCAACTGCGCAAATCGCCGGCGCGCTGATCAACACGAGGCGTCGCCAGGAGACTTTCAGCCTGTCCCGAGCAGTCCGCTCTACAAGTAACCAAGTTAGGAACGAGAAAAGAGATGTTGCTCCGATCAATACGAGCGACATTCCCAAGTCGGGATAGTTACCATAATTTTCGTGACGATATAGAACCAGCAAAGGCCAGTGCCATAGATATATCGAGTACGACAACCTGCCGACCCATACCATAGGCGCGCTTGATAGCAGGCGAGCAGTAGATGACCCCTCTAAACGCGGCCATACGATCAGAGCGGCACCAACACACGGCAATAGCGCAAGCGCTCCCGGGAAGAGGTTGTCACTCGTGATTAGTAATGCCGTGGTCACGATGACCACTAACCCGACCAGTGGCGCAACCTCGCTTAGCAAGCGGCCGCGAATGGGAGAGACAAAAACCAACAGGCCTCCTATGGCGAGTTCCCACGCCCTAAATATCGGAACGTAGAAGGCCGTTGTCGGGGAACTGACCACTTTGACGATCGACCACATTAGACTTGTGACGATGATCGTGGAGACCGTGATTTTGATCGCGCGAATAGATGTCGAGTTGCCGGCGCGCCACGCCGCCATCAGAATCAGCGGCCAAGCCAGGTAAAACTGTTCTTCGACTGACAGTGACCAAGTATGCAGAAGCGGACTAAGATTGGAGGTTCGAGCAAAATAGTCTGCTTCTGACCAGAAATAAAAATTAGAAACCCCGAACAAAGCGCTGAGTGATTGCTTGCTCAGGGAGACATAGTCAGATGGCAACAGGATGAACCATGCGGCCAGAAGCGTCGCGGCGACTACGAGGATCAGCGGCGGAAAGATACGTCGCGCTCGACGTTCGCAAAAGCGGGCGATGGAAAAATCGCCCTCAGAGATTTCTCGCCACAACACATTTGTGATGAGATAACCACTTATCACGAAGAATACGTCTACACCGATATATCCTCCCACCACTGGGCCAAGATGGAAGTGATAAAGAACCACTAACGATACCGCAATCGCTCGCAGTCCGTCCACATCTGCTCGATACTTCATCGGTATAGGTACAACCCCTCTGATCCGAACGGCATTAGCATTCAGCGACGCATTTGACTAGTTTCAAACCGCCGCGAGAAGATGGAGTGGATGAAATGGAAGCGCGTAGGCCTGCCGATCATTTGTAATTCCCCTGCACGAACATCCAGAGGTGGTCCATGCTGGCCGTATCGTATCCCATGAGAGAGTTGGACCACCATGGGATCATCTCGGAGGCAGGACTTTCGGCGGTTGATGTCGAGTTCCACATCGTATCGTCAATATCTTCAACAAGCGCCAGAACATCTTCTGGCTTGATCGAGAGGAGATCCTCGGCAGCCATTCCAGAATGGTGCCGCTGCCTCGCATTGCGCCTGCATAACGACTATGTTAAAAAGGTAGAATATAGACAGTCAGGCACCTTGGATGACAAAATATGGCGCTAAGCATCAAAGACCATGACACAGAACAGCTGGCCCGCACGCTTGCCGAACGGACCGGTGAAAGCATCACAC
>NZ_JTLA01000153.1:0-19312 GCF_000799055.1 Ensifer sp. ZNC0028 | reverse complement strand
GGGCAAGTCGGTCGCGATCAACACCATGATCCTGTCGCTGCTCTATCGGCTGAGCCCGGATCAGTGCCGCCTCATCATGATCGACCCGAAGATGCTCGAACTCTCCGTCTATGACGGCATCCCGCACCTGCTTTCGCCTGTCGTGACCGACCCCAAGAAGGCGGTCGTCGCACTGAAGTGGACGGTGCGCGAGATGGAAGAGCGCTACAAGAAGATGTCGAAGATCGGCGTGCGCAACATCGACGGCTTCAACAGCCGCGTCGAGCAGGCGCTTGCCAAGGGCGAACAGATCACCCGCACGGTGCAGACAGGCTTCGACCGCCAGACCGGCGAAGCCATGTACGAGACGGAAGAATTCGATCTGGCGCCGATGCCCTACATCGTCGTCATCATCGACGAAATGGCCGACCTGATGATGGTCGCCGGCAAGGACATCGAAGGCGCCGTGCAGCGGCTCGCGCAGATGGCCCGCGCCGCCGGCATCCACGTCATCATGGCGACCCAGCGCCCCTCGGTCGACGTCATCACCGGCACGATCAAGGCGAACTTCCCGACGCGCATCTCGTTCCAGGTGACCTCGAAGATCGACAGCCGTACCATCCTTGGCGAACAGGGCGCCGAACAGCTGCTCGGCATGGGCGACATGCTCTACATGGCGGGTGGCGGCCGCATCCAGCGCGTCCACGGCCCCTTCGTCTCCGACACCGAGGTCGAGGAGGTTGTCGCCTATCTGAAGACGCAAGGCGTGCCGCAATATCTCGATGCCATCACCGAGGATGACGACGAGGATGGCGAGGGCGGCGGCCCCGCCGGCACCTCCAATCTCGCCGATTCCGACGATCCCTACGACCAGGCGGTCGCCGTCGTTCTGCGCGACGGCAAGGCCTCCACGTCCTACGTGCAGCGTCGCCTCGGAATCGGTTACAATCGTGCCGCATCGCTGATCGAGCGCATGGAGCAGGAAGGCATCATCGGCCCGGCGAACCACGCCGGCAAGCGCGAGATCCTCGTTCCGACCGAAGAGTAAACCAGCGGACGGCAAGGCGATTCCAGCAGATTCGCGTCAAGCGAAGGCATTGAAAGAAAAGACGCCCAGCGGACGAGGGCAAAGGCCCCACACAAACGGCCAAACCGGTAACAGTCATGTGAGAGCGCGAGCGAAAAAGCTCGAAAATGGCGCCTTGAAGGCGCCGCACTTGCGCTCCAGATGATTCGTAAATGAAGGAGACCGAGATGACAGAGACTAAGACTGGCGAGCGCAACCACCCGGTGATGTCGCGCCGCCTCTTCGTGTGCGGGCTCGCGGCACTTGGCGGCATCGGCGGCACCGGTCTCAACCTCGGCCAGGCCTTCGCGCAGGCCCCGAGCGCTGCCCAGAAGATCGCCGACCATTTTTCCTCGGTGAAGACCATGGCCGGCGAATTCGTGCAGTTTGGCCCGCGCGGCGAGCAAACCGGCGGCAAGTTCTATATCCGCCGCCCCGGCCGCATCCGCTTCAACTATGAGGCCCCCTCGCCGATGCGCGTCATCGCCGACGGCAAGTCCGTCGTCATCGGCAACATGAAGCTCAAGACCTGGGACATCTATCCGCTGTCGAAGACACCGCTCAATCTGCTGCTGAGCGAGCGGATCGACCTGACCGGCAAGATGGTGCGTGGCGTCAAGGAAGAGTCCGACCTCATCACCATCGTGCTCGGCGACCGCTCGATCTTCGGCGATTCGACCATCACCATGATGTTCGACCCGAAGACCTACGACCTGCGCCAGTGGACAATCACCGACGCCCAGAAGAAGGACACCTCGGTGATGATCTTCAACGTCCAGACCGGCATGGCGCTGGACGACAAGGTCTTCCAGATCCCCTATGACGAGGTCCGCAACAAGAAGGGCGGCTGAGCCTTTCGTTCGCTGCCACTTTCGCAATAAGGCCGCCCTCTCCGGTGCGGCCTTTTTTCATGGGTTCCGCCTGCCGGCTTCCTTGTCCCGGCGCTCCGGACCTGCTTAAAGCTCGGACAGACATCCATCTCAAGCCGGCTTCCCGTCGCGAAGACCAGGCTCCAGCCGATCAGGGAATACGCATGGCCCTTTCCGTCGCCACATGGAACATCAATTCCGTTCGCCTGCGCATGCCGCTCGTCGAGCATCTCTTGAAGACCTGGCAGCCGGACATTCTCTGCCTGCAGGAAACCAAGTGCCCGAACGACCAGTTTCCGTCCAAGCCTTTGAAGGCGCTCGGCTACAATCATATCGAGATGCACGGCCAGAAGGGCTATCACGGCGTGGCGACGATCTCGCGCCTGCCGCTGCATGAGCTTAGCGACCGGCGCGACTATTGCGGTGTCGGCGACGCCCGCCACCTCTCGGTCGTCTTCGAGGCCGGCGGCAAGAAGATCCGGCTGCATAATTTCTACGTGCCGGCCGGCGGCGACGAGCCGGATCGCAGCATCAACCCGAAATTCGGCCACAAGCTCGATTTCGTCGAGGAGATGAAGCTGCTGCACGCGGAAGCCGAAGCCGGCATTTCCTCGATCCTCGTCGGTGACCTCAATATCGCGCCGCTGGAACACGACGTCTGGTCGCACAAGCAGCTCCTGAAGATCGTCAGCCATACGCCGATCGAGACCGAAGGCCTGACCACGGTCATGAACGGCGGCGGCTGGGTCGACCTGATGCGCCAGCACGCGCCATCCCCAACCAAGCTCTACACCTGGTGGAGCTACCGGGCGAAGGACTGGGAAGCTGCCGACCGTGGCCGCCGGCTCGACCATATCTGGTCGTCCGCCGACCTCGCACCGGCGCTCAAGAACGTCGATATCCTGCGCGAAGCCCGCGGCTGGGAGCGCCCCTCCGACCACGTGCCCGTCATCGCGCACTTCGACATCTAGGACATCATTTTCCGGGCGGCGGCACGCGCCTCCGGCGGCCACCGCTCCATAAAGAAAAACATGACTAAAAGAATCATATTTTTCTTGATGCGCATTTCCAAACGGACTATCCCTCTTGTCGGGCGGCGGGGACACCGCCTCCGGCAGCCACTTGGCTGCCATTTTCAATGATATTCGGGTGCTTTGCTCTGGCTTTTGCCGGAAGGTTTTCGTGCGCCCGCAAGAGGGCCAGACATGTCGAAGACCTTGCCGATCACCTTCCTGCGCGCCTCGCGCCGCACGCTCTCCGCAACCACAGTTCTGACCGCAGGCGTCGTCGCCGTGATCCTTTCGCCGACAGCGACCCATGCGCAATCGGCCGAAAGCCAGAAGACCACCCGGCTGGAAAAGATCGAAGCGACGGCCGGCAAGGCGGCTGCGACGATCGCCGAGGACAACGACACGATCGTGCCGACACGCAACGTCTCGGCGCTGAAGACCGACACGCCGCTGATCGAAACGCCCCGCTCCGTCTCGGTCGTCACGCGCAAGGAGCTTGAAGAGCGCGGCGTGCAGGACATGATCCAGGCAACGCGCTATGCCGCCGGCGTCACCACCGGCGCTTTCGGCTTCGATCCGCGCTTCGACCAGATCTATATCCGCGGTTTCGAGACGACGACGACCGGCGATTTCCGTGACGGCCTGCGCCAGCCCTACATGAATTACGGCACCTTCCCGACGGAGGTCTACGGCCTCGAACGGATCGAGATCCTGAAAGGTCCGGTCTCGGTCATGTATGGTGCTGCCGGCGTCGGTGGTATCGTCAACCGCATCTCGAAGATGCCTGAAGAGGAGACCCACCGCGAGGTCGAGCTGCAATACGGCACGATCGGCCGCGCCCAGGCCGCCTTCGATGTCGGTGGGCCGGTAACGGCCGAGGGCGACGTCCTCTACCGCATCGTCGGGCTTCTGCGAAACGGCGAGACCAATTACGATGTTGCCGACGACCGTTACCTGCTGCAGCCCTCCTTCACCTGGAAGCCGGACGAAGGCACGTCGCTGACCGTCTACGGCCTCGGGCAGAAGGGCGAAAGCGACGCCAGCCCGCGCGTGCTCGAGCATGACGGCCGGTTGCTGCGCTACAGTGACCCGGACTACGACTACCAGAAGGTCGGCCAGGTCCAGATGGGTTACAAGTTCGAGCACGAATTCGACAACGGCCTGACCTTTCGCCAGCACGGCCGCGTCAGCGATCTGGATTTGAAGGCCCGTTACCTACAATTCGGGACAGAGGTGGCGCCCGGCGTGTTCGACCGTTCGCCCGTCGCCATCAAGGACGACCAGCGCGCCTACCAGATCGACAACCAGCTCGAAGCCGCCTTCGACACCGGTGCGGTCTCGCACACACTGCTGACCGGCCTCGATTACACCTGGATCACCTCCGACTTCGGCCTCGGCTTCGGCGCCGTCGATCCGGCCTATCGCTTCGATCTCAACAACCCGACCTTCGGCGTCGGCGGTCCGACGCCAGCCCTGACCAGCTTCAGCGGGCGGGATCTGCGTCAGACCGGCATCTATGTCCAGGATCAGCTGGAATTCGGCAACTGGCGCGCCGTCGGCGGTCTTCGCTACGACTGGATCGACCAGACCAGCACCGACAAGAACACCGGCGCTGTCGATCGCAAGGACGATGGCGAACTCACCGGACAGGCGGGCCTGCTCTACCTCTTCGACAACGGCATTGCGCCCTATGCCAGCTACAGCACCTCCTTCGTGCCGCGTACCGAGCTTTCAGCCGACGGCCGCGTGCTCGATCCGACGACCGGCGAGCAGGTCGAACTGGGCGTGAAGTACCAGCCGGAAGGCGAGGCCTATTCGCTGAGCGCGGCCTATTACCGGATCGTCGAAAGCGGCGCGCCGCAATATGTGTCCGACCCGTCCCTTCCCGTCGGCTACTACTACAAGTCGGCCGGCGAGGTGACGACCAACGGTTTCGAGGTGGAAGGGCGCCGGGAGTTTGACAACGGCCTGAGCTTCATCGCCGCCTATAACTATAACGACGCCGAAATCACCGGAAACGTCGATCCGTCGCTGATCGGCAACCTGCCATCGACGAAGCCGCGCCATGTCGCATCGCTGTGGGTGAACTATCTCCTGCCCGAAGACACACAGCTTGCGGGCCTGAGCCTCGGCGGCGGCGTACGGCTGGCGTCAAGCTCCTACACATCCGATGCCAACACCGCCAAGAACGGTGGCGCCGTCTACTTCGACGCCTCGATCGCCTATGACTTCGGCGTCAACAACCCCGAACTCGACGGATTGTCGCTCGCCGTCAGCGCCACCAATCTCGGCGACCGCCGCGAAGAGGTCTGCACCGATGGCTATTGCTATTTCGGCCAGGGTCGCACGGTGCTCGGTTCGCTGAAGTATCGGTGGTAACGGGGAACCGGAGCGCGATTCAAGCAAAACGGCCGGCGAGCGCGCCGGCCCGGCGGATCATCGCCTGCAGGTTTTCGCGGA
The DNA here is from genome assembly GCF_000799055.1 of Ensifer sp. ZNC0028. Lineage (NCBI taxonomy): Bacteria > Pseudomonadati > Pseudomonadota > Alphaproteobacteria > Hyphomicrobiales > Rhizobiaceae > Ensifer > Ensifer sp. ZNC0028. The sequence continues at coordinate 13,928 of NZ_JTLA01000153.1, read as the reverse complement.
TACGCGCTTCGACGAGCTCGGCCACTTCGGGATATTCCTCCAGCATGCGGCGGAAGAGCGGCCGATTGATGCGAATGACTTCGCTGTCTTCCTCGGCCGTCGCCGTGAACTTGCGCTCGACCATAGAGATCAGCGCCAGCTCCGACAGAAGCGCCCCGCGGCTGACCGTCGAGACCGCCGTCTCGGCACCGTCGACGCCGACCTTCGACAGAGACAGGCTGCCGCTGGCGATCGCATAGGCGCAATCGGCCGGCGCGCCCTCTCGAAACAGCTCCTGTCCCTTGAAGATGCGGCGTCGTTCCGCGCCGAAGGCGATCAGCCTCAGCTTGTCCTCGCTGATATCGGCAAACAGCGGCACGTTGGACAGAAGCACGATATCGTCGTTGAGCGCCAAGCGGCTAACCTCCCACGGTCACGTTGGTGCCGGCCTAGACCGGATCGCGCACGCAACCCATGCAAACAGCAGTCTACGGAGAACGCGCCAGAAGTGGATTGCCACCCTGCGCACCCCGGCTACGGAACGATCTTGTAGCCGCCGTTCTCTGTCACCAAAATCTCGGCATTGGAAGGGTCCCGCTCGATTTTCTGGCGCAGACGATAGACGTGGGTTTCGAGCGTATGGGTGGTCACACCGGAATTGTAGCCCCAGACCTCTTCCAAGAGCACGTCGCGCGTGACCACCTTCTGGTCGGCGCGGTAGAGATAGCGGATGATCGCCGCTTCCTTCTCGGTCAGCCGGATCTTCTGGCCGTTTTCGAGCGTCAGCAGCTTCTGGCTGGGCTTGAACGTATAGGGCCCAACGCTGAAGGTCGCGTCCTCGCTTTGCTCGTGCTGGCGCAGCTGCGCGCGGATGCGGGCGAGCAGCACGGCGAAACGGAATGGCTTCGTCACATAATCGTTGGCACCGGCCTCAAGCCCGAGGATCGTATCGGAATCGGTATCGTGGCCGGTGAGCATGATGATCGGCGCCTTGAAGCCGCCCTTGCGCAGCAGCTTCACTGCCTCGCGGCCGTCCATGTCCGGCAGGCCGACATCCATGATCAACAGGTCCACCTGCTGGGCACGCGCCGTCTGGATGCCCTTGCCGGCAGTCGCTTCCTGGATGAGGTCGAATTCCTCGTAGAGCGAGAGCTGCTCGACCAGGGTCTCGCGCAGGTCATTGTCGTCATCGACAAGAAGAATGGTACGGGTCGCCATGGGACAATTCCTGTTTGCTTCCGTTTTCAAACTAGCTCAAATGCCTGTGTTGGCAAGCGAACCAGCGTTGCTACCTCTTTATATCCGTAACCGTGCTTATGGTGCCCCCCAAATCACGGGCAAAGCAAAAATCCGTGAGAATGATGCGCAAGAAAACGTCGGGAAGAAGACCAGCCAAATCCGTCATCACCGTGCGCGCCGCACCGCGCGATCGCAAGCGGGCGCTCGTTTCGTTCGACGGCCGCGTCGAGCACGCCGCCATCGGGCGAAGCGGCATCACCAGCCTGAAGCGCGAGGGCGACGGCGCTACGCCACGCGCGGCGATGAAGCTGATCGGCGGCTATGTCAGGCGCGACCGGCTCCTCCTGCCGCCGACGCCGCTGCCAACCCGGACGACGCGCACGGGCATGCTGTGGTGCGACGCGGCGCGCCACGCGCTCTACAATCGCCCGGTCAACGCGCCCTTCCAGCCGAGCCATGAGGAGATGATGCGTGACGACGGGCTCTACGACATCTGCCTGGTGATGGACTGGAACCTTCTCGCGCGCCGGCGAAATGCCGGTTCGGCGATCTTCTTCCACCTGATCCGGCCGGGCTACGAGCCGACGCAGGGCTGCGTCGCCGTCAGCCTGCCGGCGATGCGCCGGCTGATCCCGCATATGCGCCGCGGCACCGTCGTGAAGGTAATCTGACCTCGACGTCCGGTCGGCTCAATCGAGCGAACGCGGCGTCACGAAGCGCGCGAGCGTGGCGCCGCCGGACAAAAGTTCGCGCCAACCCGCAGCTTCGAATTCAAGGACGGCAAGGGCGGCCGTTGGAAACTTGTCCGCCATGCGCATGCGCAGATCCGCATCGCCGGAGCCGACGAGCTCGTGCGCCAGGTCCTCCATGCCGGGATTGTGGCCGACGATCAGCAGCGTCCTGATGGCCGGGTCGGTTGCGCGCAGGACACTGAGGATCTGGGCGGCGTCCACCTCGTAGATCGCCCGGGTGTTTTCGACCGCGATGCCGGGCGGGAGGGCGGCAGATACCAGCTTCCAGGTCTCCTGCGCCCGTTTCGCCGTCGAGACGAGGGCGAGATCCGGCACGAGCGCATGCCGCGCCATGTAGCCCCCCATCAGTGGCGCCGCCTTGCGGCCGCGCTCGCCGAGCGGCCGGTTGATGTCGGCGACGCCATCCGGCCAAGCGGACTTGGCATGGCGCAACAGCAGCAGACGGTAGCGTTGAACAGGCAGATCGTCGCTCATCCCATCGTTCTCCCCAAGGTGCCTCCGCCAGATAGCTTAGCGCATTTCCGGCGCACGGGTGGGAAGAGCGCCAAATAAAAAAGGCCGCCCCGAAGGGCGGCCATCAACGCCGGACAAGCTCAAGTCCAGCTTATTTCCATTCGCGGATATCGACGAAATGACCGGCGACCGCAGCCGCTGCCGCCATGGCCGGCGAGACCAGATGCGTGCGACCCTTGAAGCCCTGACGGCCTTCGAAGTTGCGGTTCGAGGTGGAGGCGCAGCGCTCGCCCGGCTTCAGCCGGTCGTCGTTCATCGCCAGGCACATGGAGCAGCCCGGCTCGCGCCAGTCGAAACCGGCTTCCTTGAAGATCTTGTCGAGACCTTCGGCCTCGGCCTGTTCCTTCACGAGGCCGGAGCCCGGAACGATCATCGCCGAAACGGTCGAGGCGACCTTGCGGCCTTCGACGACCTCGGCCACGGCCCGGAGGTCCTCGATTCGGCCGTTGGTGCACGACCCGATGAAGACGCGGTCGACGGCGATGTCGGTGATCTTCGTGCCCGGCTTCAGGCCCATATAGTCGAGCGCGCGCCACTTGGAGGCCCGCTTGTTCTCTTCCTGGATCTCGTCCGGATTGGGAACGATGCCCTGAACCGAGATGACGTCTTCCGGCGACGAGCCCCAGGAGACGATCGGCGGCAGGTTGGCGGCATCGAGCACGACGACGCGATCGTAGTGCGCGCCCTCGTCCGTGTGCAGCGTCTTCCAGTAGTCGAGCGCCATGTCCCAGGCCTTGCCCTTCGGAGCGCGCGGCTTGTCCTTGATGTAGTCGAACGTCGTTTCGTCAGGCGCGATCAGGCCGGCGCGGGCGCCACCTTCGATCGTCATGTTGCAGATGGTCATGCGGCCTTCCATCGACAGCGAGCGGATGGCTTCGCCGGCAAATTCGATGACGTGGCCGGTGCCGCCGGCAGTGCCGATCTCGCCGATGATGGCGAGAATGATGTCCTTGGCGGTAACGCCTGGCGGCAGCTGGCCGTCGACGCGCACCAGCATGTTCTTCGCCTTCTTCTGGATCAGCGTCTGGGTGGCGAGCACGTGCTCGACTTCCGACGTGCCGATGCCGTGGGCCAGCGAACCGAAGGCGCCGTGCGTCGAGGTGTGGCTGTCGCCGCAGACGATCGTCATGCCCGGCAGGGTGAAGCCCTGCTCCGGGCCGACGATGTGCACGATGCCCTGGCGCTTGTCGTTTTCCGAGTAGTACTCGACGCCGAAGTCGGCAGCGTTCCTGGCGAGCGCCTCGACCTGGATGCGGCTTTCCTCGTTCTTGATGCCGAGGTGGCGGTCGGCCGAGGTCGGAACGTTATGGTCGACGACAGCGAGCGTCTTTTCCGGCGCGCGGACCTGGCGGCCGGCCATGCGCAGACCTTCGAAGGCCTGCGGACTCGTCACTTCGTGAACGAGGTGACGGTCGATGTAGAGAAGACAGGTGCCGTCGTCCTGTTCGTTGACCAGGTGATCGTCCCAGATCTTGTCATAGAGGGTACGCGGTGCGCTCATGGCAGTATATCCATCGAGTTTTCAAAAAAGTAGGAAAGCCGGCGGCAAGGCGGCCGGAAGCACTGATCAGGAGATCAGGATAGGCGGCTTGTAAGCGCCCCGTGGACGCGCGCAAAGAAGCGTGCCGGCAGGCGCTTGTGGTCCTGCAGCACGACGATTTTCTGCTCGCTACATCCGAATTTGGATTCCATGGCCGTGTTCATATCAATTTTCTGACAGGTCGGCAATTGCTGGAAACGGACTCAGCGCTGCTCCGCGCGCCTGAGCCGCCGCTCCAGCCCCCGCAATCCCAGCGACAGACCGATGGTCAGCACGAGATAGACATAGGCAACGATCGAATAGGTCTCGAAGAAGCGAAAGGAGCCGGAGGCATAGACCTTGCCCATCTGCGTGATGTCGGCAACGCCGAGCACCGAGACGAGCGACGAGTCCTTGACCATGGCGATAAAGTCGTTGCCGAGCGGCGGCAGAATCACGCGGATTGCCTGCGGAAAGATGACCAGGCGAAAGCGCTGGTAGCGTGAAAGCCCAAGCGCCTTGGCGGCTTCGACCTGCCCCTTGTCGACCGAGAGGATGCCGGCACGGAACACTTCGGCGATGAAGGCGGAATAGCCGATCATCAGCGCCAGGATCGCCCGCCACATCAAGGAGATGTCGCGTACCACGACCGGCTCCATCCAGCCGGCGCTGATCAACGGAGCCAGGATGAAATTGGCCGCGACGACGAGCCCCGGCGCACCGACGAAGGCGATGTAGAACAGAAGCACCAGGATCGGCACGCCGCGGATGACTTCCGTATAGAAGCAGGCGATCTGCCGAAGCGACGAATGCTCTGAGAGCGCCATCAGCGCGATGCCGAGGCCGAGCGTCGTCGCCAACACGAAACCCATGAGGGTCACGAAGACGGTGACGCCAAGGCCCTTGAAGACGACGGTGAAGACTTCCGAGAAGATGTCATTGCTGATGATCACGGCGGCGAGCGCCACTGCGATCACAACAAGGGCGACCAACCACCAGGGATAGTCGCCCTTACCGGATATGCCTGAAGATTGTGGAGCGGCCATAGCCTGCTATCAGCCGCCCATCTTGTATTCGAGGAACCACTTTTTATCGAGGGCGTCGAAGGTACCGTCTTCCTTCAGCGCCTTGATCGCGGCGTTGACCGGAGCAACGAGATCCGAGCCCTTCGGGAAGATGAAGCCGAAATCCTCGGTGCCGAGCGGCCCACCGACGACCTTGAGCTTGCCTTCGGAGGAATCGACATAGCCCTTGGCAGCAACGCTGTCGGTCAGGACCACATCGACGTCGCCGGCCTTCAGAGCCTGAACGGTCGCGCCGAAGGTCTCGAACAGCTTGATGCGCGGGTTCTGCTCGTTGCCGTCAAGCATTTCGTAGACCGCGGTGTAGAACGGCGAGGTGCCCGGCTGCGCGCCGACGAGGCCGTCGGCAAAGGCGCCGAAGCTCTTACCATCGTTGAAGCGGGTCTCGTCGCTGCGCACCAGCATGAACTGCTGCGAACGCATATAGGGATCCGAGAAGTCGACCTTTTCCTTGCGGTCGTCCTTGATGGTGATGCCGGTCATGCCGATCTGGTACTGGCCGTCATGCACCGCCTGGATCATCGCGTCCCAGCTGGTGTTCTGGTATTCGACCTTGAAATTCAACCGCTTGGCGATCTCGTTCATCGCGTCGTATTCCCAGCCCTTGGCTTCGCCCGACTTCGGATCGACGAACTGCAGCGGCGGGTAGGCGTTCTCCGTGACGACGACAACCGTCTTGCCGCCGAGGTCCGGCAGGTCGCTGGCAACAGCCGGTGCAGAAAATGCGAAAGGTACGGCAAGTGCGGCTGCGATGCCCGCAAGCACATGGCGACGGATTGTCATTGGAGGGCTCCCGAAAATTGTGGCAGCGGAAAATGTCACAAATTCCATCGGAAAGACAAGCGGATAGTACCAAAAAAGAAAGGCGGCCGAGGCCGCCTTTCCAACAATCCGAAAGGATTGAAAACTTATTCTGCTGCGGCTTCCGCTGCTGCCTTTGCTTCGGCGGCTTCGGCTGCTGCCTTCTCGGCGGCGAGCGCCTGAGCTGCTGCAACCTTTTCAGCCTCGATGCGTGCCTTTTCTTCGGCAATCGCCTGACGCTCGGCTTCGTTCAGCTTGCGGGCGCGCGTGCCGGTGTTCTCGACGATACGAGCCGACTTACCGCGACGGTCGCGCAGGTAGTAGAGCTTGGCGCGACGGACCTTACCGCGGCGAACCACTTCGACGCTCTCGACGAGCGGGGAGTAAACCGGGAATACGCGCTCGACGCCTTCGCCGTAGGAGATCTTGCGAACGGTGAAGCTTTCGTTGATGCCGCCGCCCGAACGAGCGATGCAAACGCCTTCATAGGCCTGGACGCGGGTACGGTTGCCTTCGACAACGCGGACGTTGACGCGCAGCGTGTCGCCTGCGGAGAATTCCGGGAGCGTGCGCTTGGCGGCAATCTTGGCGGCCTGTTCGGCTTCCAGCTGCTGGATGATGTTCATCGGTCTAACCTTTCAAGTTCTTCTGAAACAGCCAGAGCGCTCTCGATGAACCTGTCGGGCCAGCCTTCAGGTCTTGCCAGTTACGGCAGGAGCGGATTCGCCATTCTTTGTTTTGGTCGACGGGCATGAAACCCGAACCGGGGCGGCACTTACACCAATCACACTGCCTTGTCATCCCTGAAGGCCGTAATTTCTAAGGCATCCGCGCCTGGAAAGCCGAATTTATCAGAAAATGCGCAAACACACCCGGTGCGATTGTCCGATGCAACGGACTTGCGGCCGTCACAACCACCGGCTATCCCGAGCATGAGGGGTCGGGGGAGACCATGAACATCTTCGAAATACTCATGCTGTTTGCGGCCGGCTTCCTGTCCGGCGTCGTCAATGCCATCGCCGGCGGTGGCACGTTCCTGAGCTTCGGGGCGATGACGCTTGGCGGGCTCTCGCCGATCGTCGCCAACGCGACCTCGTCGATCATCCAGTTCCCGGGCTATATCACCTCGGCGTTTGCCTATGCCAAGGAGATCCGTGCCGACAAACGCTATGCGATCCTGCTCGGGGTGATCTCGGCAATCGGCGGTCTTGCCGGTGCGCTGTTGCTCATCTCGCTCTCCAACGCCTCCTTCCGCGCGCTTGTGCCCTGGCTGCTGCTGGCGGCAACGGCGATCTTCGCTGCCGGACCGCTCCTGAAACCCAAAGCCCGCCTCGACGAGCATGCGATCAATCCGGTCGGTATCGGCGCCCAGTTCGTCACCTCCATCTATGGCGGCTTCTTCGGCGCCGGCATGGGCATCATGATGCTGGCGGTGCTGGGGCTCGCGACCGGCGGTGGCTATCACCGGCTGAATGCGCTCAAGAACTTCATCTCGATCGTGATTGCCGCGATTGCCATCATCGTCTTTGCCGCCGGTGGGGTCGTCTCCTGGCTGCATGCGGCGATCATGGTGCCGGGAGCCGCCCTTGGCGGCTATAGCGGCGTCTGGGCCGCAAGACGCGTGCCGCAGGCGGTCATCCGCGCGCTGGTCGTCGCCGTCGGGCTGCTGCTTGCCGCCTATTATTTCTTCACGGGCTGATCAAGAAGATCGGGCCGTCGCTCGGCGGTCAGCCGACGCGCCTCCGCTTCACGCCATTTGGCAATGGCGCCGTGATTGCCCGAGGTCAGCACCGCCGGGATTTCTCGGCCTTCGAAGACCTGCGGGCGGGTATAATGCGGGTGCTCCAGCAACCCGCCTTCGAAGCTTTCGTGGACGCCGGAAAGCTCGTTGCCCATGACACCCGGCAGGATGCGCACAACAGCATCGAGCACCGTCAGAGCCGCCGGCTCGCCGCCCGAAAGAATATAGTCGCCTATGGAAACTTCCTCGAGGCCGCGGGCATCGATCACCCGCTGGTCGACGCCTTCGAAGCGGCCGCAGACGATGACAACGCCGGGGCCGGCGGCGAGTTCACGCACTCGCGCCTGTGTCAGCGGTCGGCCACGCGGGCTCATCAGCAATCGCGGCCGGTCGTCATTCTCCGACACGCGATCAATCGCGCGCGCGAGCACATCGGCTTTGAGCACCATGCCGGCGCCACCGCCGGCCGGCGTGTCGTCGACGGTGCGGTGTTTGTCCTCGGCGAAATCGCGGATCTGCACCGGCTCGATCGACCATTGGCCACGCTCCAGCGCCTTGCCGGAAAGCGAGGCGCCGAGATGGCCCGGAAACATTTCAGGATAGAGCGTCAGGATGGTGGCACGAAACGTCATTGCCGCAGTGCTCACTTGCGCTTTGCGGAAAACGGGCTGCCCGGATCCTGGTCCTTGTCGTCCGAAAGTCCGGCGGCCACCGGATCGACCAGCAGACGCCCGGCTTCCAGGTCGATCTCCAACACCGACCATTCGGTAAAGGGGATCAGCACCGGACGTCGGCCCGGCCCCTTCAGCTCGAGCAGGTCGCCGGCGCCGAAATCGAAGACGCCGCTGACCTTGCCGTAGCTCGTGCCATTGCCGTCGATCGCTTCCAGACCTTCGAGATCGGCATAGAAGAACTCGTCCTCGTCGAGATCGTCATCGTGCAGGTTGTCGCGCTCGATGAACAGGTCGAGGCCGTTAAGCGCCTCGGCAGCGTTTCGATCGTTGACGCCGCGAAAACGCACGATAACGACGTTCTTCGCCTCGCGGATTTCCAACACCTCGAACACACGGCCGTCGGCGCTGTGAAGATTGCCATACTCTCCGAGCGCGGTCGGATCATCGGTAAAGGACTTGACCCTGACCTCGCCGCGCAGGCCCTGCGCCGCGCCGATCGTCGCCATCAGAACCGGGTTTTCGAGTTTGCTCATCGTCCACGTCCGTTTCGGTATATCTCGGTGCACATAACGGAAAACGGGCGGCATGGAAATGCCACCCGTTTCCTTAAGTCACGGCCAGCCGGAAAGGTGCATCGGCAGATGTCCGCCGATCACTCTCCAGACCGTTCGTCGGCTCTTATTCAGCAGCAGCAGCAGCGGCGTCTTCAGCCTTCTGCTTGGCTTCAGCAGCGCGCTCCTGGGCCTTCTTGCCCGGGACGCCCTTGGTCGGGTTGCTGCGAGCCGGACGCTTTGCGAGGCCAGCCTGGTCGAGGAAGCGCAGAACGCGGTCGGTCGGCTGGGCGCCCTGGGCGATCCAGTGGTTGACGCGCTCGGCGTCGAGTTCGACGCGCTTTTCGTCGTCCTTGCCGAGCATCGGGTTCCACGAGCCGATCTTCTCGAGGAAGCGGCCGTCACGCGGGCTGCGTGCGTCGGCAACGACGATCTGGTAGTAAGGACGCTTCTTGGAACCGCCACGGGCGAGACGAATTTTCAGTGCCATTTGAGTAACTCCTTGCAGGCTTTCTTGACCGCTTCGTTCAAGCGGAATGGTTTGTGCCGGCGCTGCCCGCGGAATGCGAGCGATCGGCGGCGATGGCTTCATGATGCCGGATGACTTCCTTGATGATGAAGTTCAGGAACTTCTCGGCGAAATCCGGATCCAGATTGGCATCCTTGGCCAGGCGGCGCAGGCGTTCGATCTGGTATTCTTCGCGCGCCGGGTCGGCCGGCGGCAGATCATGCTTGGCCTTGAGAACGCCGACTGCCTGGGTGCAGCGAAAGCGTTCGGCCAGCATGTGGACGAGTGCGGCATCGATGTTGTCGATCGACTGCCGGTAACCCGCCAATTCCTTTTTGATTTCGGGATCAATCATCTCTCACCGATCCTCACTTCTTCTTCGGCAGGCCGGGAAGGCCGGGGAAACCGCCACCGAGGCCCGGAAGCTTGGCACCGCCCAGACCCGGCAGACCGCCGCCGCCAAGGCCCGGCATGCCACCGGGCTTGAGGCCGGCTGCTTCCGCCTGCTTCTGCAGGGCTTCGAGCTGCTTCGGGTCGAGCTTCGACAGATCGGGCATGCCGCCGCCACCGAGGCCGCCCAGCCCCATCTTGTTGGCAAGGCCGCCCATCATCTGCTTCATCATGCCGCCTTTGCCCTTGCCGCCCATCATCTTCATCATGTCCGCCATCTGGCGGTGCATCTTCAGAAGCTTGTTGATGTCGGCGGCATCGGTGCCGGAACCGGCGGCGATGCGCTTCTTGCGCGAATGCTTGAGCAGGTCCGGGTTGGCGCGCTCGGCCTTGGTCATCGACGAGATGATGGCGAGCTGGCGCTTGAACAGGCTGTCGTCGAGGCCGGCGGCGGCCATCTTGTCCTTCATGCCGGCCATGCCGGGCATCAGGCCCATGATACCGCCCATGCCACCCATCTTCTGCATCTGGCCGAGCTGGTCGGCGAGGTCGTTCAGGTCGAACTTGCCCTTGGCCATCTTGGCGGCCATGGCGGCCGCCTTCTCGGCGTCGATGTTCTCGGCCGCCTTCTCGACGAGCGAGACGATGTCGCCCATGCCGAGAATACGGTCGGCGACGCGGCGGGGATGGAACTCTTCGAGTTCGCCCATCTTTTCGCCGACACCGATGAGCTTGATCGGCTTGCCGGTGACCGCGCGCATCGACAGCGCCGCACCGCCACGGCCATCGCCGTCCATACGGGTAAGCACCAGGCCGGTGATGCCGACGCGTTCGTCGAAGTTGCGGGCGAGGTTGACGGCGTCCTGACCGGTCAGCGCGTCGGCGACGAGCAGGATTTCATGCGGATTGGACTTCCGCTTGATCTCCGCCATCTCGATCATCAGCGGCTCGTCGATATGGGTACGGCCGGCGGTGTCGAGGATAACGACGTCATGACCGCCGAGCTTGGCAGCCTGGACGGCGCGCGCGGCGATATCGGTCGGCGACTGGCCGGCGATAACAGGCAGCGTGTCGACGCCGGTCTGTACGCCGAGCTGGCGAAGCTGTTCCTGGGCTGCCGGACGACGCGTGTCGAGCGAAGCCATCAGGACCTTCTTCTTGTCCCGTGTCTTCATCCGGCTGGCGATCTTGCCGGTGGTCGTCGTCTTACCCGAGCCCTGCAGACCGACCATCATGATGACGACCGGCGCCGGCGCGTTGAGGTCGATGGTGACGCCCTCGGAGCCGAGCATCTCGACGAGCTGGTCATGGACGATCTTGACGACCATCTGGCCGGGCTTGATCGACTTCAGGATCTCGGCGCCGACGGCCTTTTCACGAACCTTTTCGGTGAAGGAGCGCACGACGTCGAGCGCGACGTCGGCTTCGAGCAGCGCACGGCGAACCTCGCGGAGCGCAGCGGAAACATCGGCTTCCGACAATGCGCCGCGGCCGGTCAGTCCATTCAATATGGAACCAAGGCGGTCCTGGAGGCTCTCGAACATTCTCACTTCCTTCTGGTTTCCGGTGGCGATCAACTCGCCGGAAACGTGGGTTCCTTCGCGCAGAAAACAAGGCGCAAAGCCAAAAACCACCCGAGGGCGCCACGCGCTGTCGGGTGTTGACCTCCGGGTTCTCTTTATACCTTTACGGGACCCGGTCGGTGGCTTCGAAGACTTGAGCTTGCGAAGGAATTGGCGCGGATAAACAGGAAAGCGCGGCAAAAGTCAAGGACGGCAGGCAAATGAGGCACTTTCGCCTCAGAGCGCCTCGTCCTCGTCGGCCTCGTCCAGTTCGCCGGCCAGATGCTCGAAGGCGGTCGACACCCGCGTCATCACCCGAAGCGCGGCCACCACTTCGGTCTGGTTGATATCGCCGAGCAGGGCATGCAGCAACTCCACCTCGCGGCGATGGATCTCCTCGAACAGGTCGCGCCCGGCCGCCGTCGGCGCGCAGATATAGGCGCGGCGGTGTTCCGGATTCGGCCGTCTTTCCAGCAACGCCTTCTCCGTCAGCCCATTGACGACCCTAAGCACGAACTGCCGCTTCATCGACAGGCGACGCGCCGCTTCCGGCACCGTCAGCGGCGTTTCATAAAAAAGTTCGAGAACCGCCCGCTCCGCCACTGATATGCCGGCACCATCGAGCATATGTTCTGCCGAGCGCTGCATATTGAGATGGATGGAGCGGACCAGCTTCAGGGTCTTGTAGAGACGTTCTTGCGGGTCGAATCGAACGAGCATGGAAACACGATAGCAATCCAGTTGCTGTCTTCAAGAATTTATTAAACCTTGACCTTTCAACCAAGGCGAACCGCCCGGATGAAGACACGCAATCCTTATTACCAAGGTCCCGTCTCCGATCATTTCGACGGCACCCACTTCTTCAACCCCGGCGGCAAGCCGCCCAAAGGCGCCGCCGACCTATTGCGCTGGCAGTTCGGCGGCGGCAAGGTCCGCTGGCCGGCACACAATCCGAGCCCGTTTGCGCAAGTGAAGCCCGAGGCGAGCGTCGAAGGCGAGCGCCTGCGCGTGACGATGGTCGGCCATGCGACGCTGCTCATCCAGGTGCATGGGCTCAACATTCTGACCGACCCGGTCTGGTCGCATCGCGCCAGCCCTTTTGCCTTTGCCGGCCCGCAGCGCCGCAACGCGCCCGGCATTGAACTCGACGACCTGCCGCCGATCGACATCGTGCTCGTCACCCACAATCACTACGACCACCTCGATGTCGAGACGCTGGCAGCCCTTCACGAGGAACATGCTCCCCGCATCATCACCCCGCTCGGCAACGACACGATCATCCGCCGCGCCGTTCCCGAGGCAGAAATCGACGTCGTCGACTGGGGCGACCGGCTGGAGTGCGGCGACGACATCATCATGCATGCCGAGCCCTGCCATCACTGGTCGGCCCGCGGCTCGCGCGACCGGCGCATGGCGCTGTGGGCCGCCTTCGTGCTGGAGACGCCGGCCGGCAAGATCTACCATGTCGGCGACACCGGCTTTCACGACGGCATCAACTATCGCGCCGCCCGCGAGAAACACGGCGCCTTCCGCCTCGCCAATCTGCCCTTCGGGGCCTACGAGCCGCGCTGGTTCATGCAGGACCAGCACCAGAACCCGGAGGAAGCGGTGCGTGGCATGCTCGACTGTGCCGCCGCCCATGTCGCCGGCCATCATTGGGGTACGTTTCGCCTGACCGACGAGGGCGTCGAGGAGCCGCGACAGGCGCTGGAGCGGGCGCTGGATGCGGCCGGCATTGCCCGCAGCCGCTTCCGGCCGCTTCGCCCGGGCGAAATCTTCGATGTACCGGCCGGCGGCGAGGGAGCCAAATAAAGGCGGCACTGGTATTTTCCGGGCTTTTCAGCCATATACAGGCCGAATGAAGGATGGCCCGCCCGGAGCGGGCCCGTTTGGACAATCGCGACATGACCGACAACGTGCAATTTGCCAGGATGAACGGGCTTGGAAACAAGATCCTCGTCGTTGACATGCGCGGTCGGAAGGATCGGGTGACGCCGGCGGCTGCGATCGCGCTCAATGCCGATCCGGCAACCGCCTTCGACCAGATCATGGCGATCCACGACCCCAAGGCTCAAGGCACGGACGCCTGGATCGATATCCTCAATTGCGATGGCTCCATGGCCCAGGCCTGCGGCAACGGCACACGCTGCGTCGTCCAGGCGCTGGCCGCCGAGACCGGCAAGAAGGCCTTCACCTTCCAGACCATAGCCGGCATCCTGAATGCAACGGAGCATGAAGACGGCACGATCTCGGTCGACATGGGCAAGCCGGTCTTTGCCTGGGACAAGATCCCGCTTGCCGAGGAATTTGCCGATACGAGCCGCATCGAACTGCAGATTGGACCGATCGACAATCCCGTCCTGCACTCGCCCTCGGCCATGTCGATGGGCAATCCGCACGCCGTCTTCTGGGTCGACAGGGACCCGATGTCCTTCGACCTCGATCGTTTTGGCCCGCTGCTTGAAAACCACCCGATGTTTCCCGAGCGCGCCAACATCACGCTGGCACAGGTGCTTTCGCCCTCGTCGCTGCGCACCCGCACCTGGGAACGCGGCGCCGGGTTGACGCTTGCCTGCGGCTCGGCGGCTTGCGCGGCAGCCGTCAGCGCCGCGCGCAC